>NZ_JBEOPO010000014.1:0-112508 GCF_040310145.1 Shewanella sp. S1-49-MNA-CIBAN-0167
TGAGCCGTATGCAGTGAAAGTTGCACGTACGGTTCTTAGGAGGGCGGCACTTGGTAACAGGTGTCGCCTATCCGACCTTGTTAGCAAAGCCAATGGCCAGTTTGATATTGCAGACTTGAAATAAATCGGTTTTTATCGATATATCCCTTATACCGCCTTGACGTTAAATAACCACCTTAACGACACAATTGATCAGATACCATTTACCGTGGCAGTGGCAGTGGCAGTGGCCAGTAAACAATAATCACGTTGTTCAAAACTAAATTGATCAATCTCTGTCATCGCCGCTTTTTGTTGATGTGCGGCTAATGAACGCGCATTGTCTGCGGCGACATACGTAATCATAAATGGAAAGGTATTGCTTACTTGTTTTTTTAATTCAGTGACTAACGCCGAAAATACTCCTTTGCCACGTTTTGATTCTTGGATCCAAACCGGCCCATATTGGCATGAATTAGTGGTCGATAAAGTTTGTCCCTCTAAATCGGTAAACTTAATTTTTTGAATAATATGGCGATACAATGGTTGCGCGGAAAGAAAGGACCATTTGGCTGCCATCACATAACCAATGATTTGCTCTTGCTCTTCTGCCACGATAAACCAATGCTGATTGATAAGCTGTATCACCTCGCCTTTGCTGAGTGAATGAGCATGAAGTTGGTTATTTGAACCTAGCAACTCATCATCTACATGAGCACGTTCTAACTGCACAATAGCAGCAACATCGGTTAATAACGCCTTACGGATAATAAATGACAATGATTATTCCTTTGACCCTAAATTGGGAGATTGTTTCTTAGACCATTCTATCACTAGCGCAACAGGCAGCGGAGACATAATTAATGTCCCCACACCAATAAGTAAGGCAATGACTAATATACCACTGACTTGCTGGCCTATATCACTTTGCCAATATAATCCTACGCCCACCAGCAACATGATTAAACCAACGATATGCAACACTTTGAGTAATTTGATCATTTTAGACTCTTTAATACGTTAAATAATGTTCATTAATCCGAAAAATTACAATTATTTACGCTCTTACTCACCTTCAAGTAGTAGAATAACGGCAATTTTTTCGTATTTGGAACTCTCTTCGCATGATAAAGCATATTCTTGGCGCCACCGTTATATTTTTAGGCCTTAGTGCTTGTCAAAACCACACTCAAATTGTCTCAAATGAACAATTAATTGGTACTTGGCATGTAGAAGTCGTCCTTGATACTCCTACCATTAATAATAGCCCAGCAAAATTAGTTTTTGCCCAAAATGGTGAGTTAAGCGGCAATAACAGCTGTAATCAATTTTTTGGTCATTACGATCAACAAGGAAATCGACTCCAAATGGCACCGTCGGGTTCAACTATGAAAGCTTGTGTAGATAGTTTAATGGCCCAAGAAGCGGATTTGATGCACGCTATTGCACAGGTACAACAGATTGATTTCTCAAAAGGCAAACTCAATCTGCTGTCTGAAAAGGGTGATACGCTATTGGTACTAACAAAACAATCATCGCCACGATCGTTATACAAAGAATCGTTATATAACGAGTCGTCCGATAAAGCCTCTTTAAATACTGCACCCTATTAATTTATAGTTTATAACCTCAATACTGTGAATTATTCACTTAAGTCGGTAGACTTATTACTCACCCAAGTGTCAGCTTAAAGTTCCACTGTAAAATGAATTTTTATTCAATAAATCTGATTCTTTCTTGACTTAACAAGCCAATATATTCAAAATATGCTAGTTTTTTGAATAACAACTATAAGATGAATTATCACTATGCCAGCGACAAGAAATCAGGATGAGCTCGTTCGAACTTTTAAGGCGATTCTGAAAGAAGAACGTTTTGGAAGCCAAAGCGAGATTGTTATTGCGCTTCAAGCCGAAGGATTCGGTAATATTAATCAATCTAAGGTCTCTCGCATGCTCAGCAAGTTTGGTGCTGTGCGAACTCGAAATGCTAAGCAAGAGATGGTGTATTGCCTCCCTGCCGAGCTAGGCGTTCCGACTGCGGGTAGTCCAGTTAAGAATTTAGTACTGGATGTTGACCATAACCAAGCCATGATTGTGGTAAGAACCAGCCCAGGTGCAGCGCAATTAATTGCACGTTTGCTCGATTCAATAGGCAAACCAGAAGGCATATTAGGTACCATTGCCGGCGATGATACTATTTTTATTTGCCCAGCAAGCATAAAAACTATTGATGATACTCTCGAAACGGTTAGATCCTTATTCAACTATAGTGAATAAAAAAACCGTTCCAATAAAAAAGCAATGCCATGGCATTGCTTTTTTATTGCCTAGGATCGGCGTTTACACATCATCAAATTGAGTTAAAAAATCCAGTGATGGTACAAAAAATGACGACCCAGTCAACGCTTTAGTAAACGACATTAGATGATCATGATTTCCATGACCATCACCGTGCACCATACTGCGGAGCATTTTTTCGAAGTTATCAGGTGTACGGCATACAGAAAGAAACATTAGCCCTTGTTCTCTAATCGAACCATATGGCATGCTTTGGCGTAAAATCTCTAATGCGTTACCCTGTGGGTCCTTTAAATTGACTCGTTTCGTATGGCTGGTTAATGGCTTATCTTCTGACTCGTACTCAATATCATCAACTTTGGTTCGACCAAAAATATCTTCTTGTTTTTTAAGTGGTAAACGATGCCATTTACTTAAGTTATGCATGTATTTTTGCACATGTAGATAACTACCAGATACAAAGTCTTGATCTTCATCACCGACGAGCGCAACTTGTTGACGATGGCGCCCTTTAGGGTTTTCAGTACCATCAACAAAGCCGGTTAAATCACGACTGTCCATAAATCGAAAACCGCGCTCTTCATCGACTAACTCAACCAAATCCTCAAACATTTGATTAATTTCATTAGCAACAAGATGCAAAATATCATAACGATCGCAACGGATATGAACAAACAGATCATATTCCATCGCGGGAGCATCACGATTACCGTCATTCATTGCAGGAAAAGGTTTCAACAATGCTGGACGAGCTTCTGGATAAAAAGTATCCCAAAAATTGGCCCCAATACCCACAAAGCCATTAAAAGCACTGTCTGCATACTGATCCGTGAGTTCGTAAATGTATTGCGCCACATTAGCAATGGACGGACGTAGTTGATCTTCAACACCGTCATTGGCATTAAACATCAAGTACACACTGTGTAAATTCCCTTCTGCGCAAATCCCTAACTGTTCACGAGGCATAACTTGGTTACCCATATTAACTCATCTACCTTAATACTTTATGTCGGCCTAAATGGTTATAACTTAACGCTTTGATGTAATTAAGTAGTCATTAGATAACCAATAGCTTCTTTTATCAATTCCGCTAATTAATAGCTTATCTTAATTCAATATACATTACCCGAAGTGTACTCACATTTAGCTGATTTGTAATCGATATTGTACTCATATTGGGTCAGGTAAGAGGTTGATCATTCATTACAATTATTATCATACTGTCTGTGAATATGGCGAGCAGGGCCACCACTGCATTCTCATTTACGATACTATTACCAATATTTTTCGACCGTTATTTGCCCAGGAGCACGTCGAAGATTTTTGGCTAATCCTTTATCTACTAGGGCTATTTGAGCGTCACTTATCATCCCTGGGTTACCACAGATCATCACTTGAGAATGTTCTGCATTAATCCCTAACCCCGCTTTTTGTTCAATTAATCCGCTGCTAATGCCATCAGGAATGCGACACGATAACCCTTCAGGATAGTCTTCACGGGTCACAATCGGAATAAACACAAACTGCTGTGGATGTTGTTCAATAAACTGGTTAATGGTTGCTAAATAAGCTAAATCTTCAGCGAACCTGACACCATAAACTAATACGACTTTTTCAAAGCGTTGCCAAGGTTCTGCCGTTGCCAGCATAGAGATAAAAGGACCCACAGCGGTACCGGTAGCAAAGAACCACAAATGTTTGCCTTGCAATACGCCGTTAGGCACTTCATCTAAGGTCATAAATCCAGTCGCTTTGGGCGTCACTTCAATGGTGTCTCCTGGGTTTAATGCTTTTAGATCTGGAGATAATTGCCCATCCTCTACCGACACCGCCAGCACTTCGACATAATCCGTACCTGGAGAATTTACCAGTGAATACGCCCGCGCGACACGCTTTTCATCACGCATTTGGCTGAGCTTAATAAACTGACCTGCGATAAAAGGTTCGACATCGGCTTTGATGCGCAATGAGAATAATTTATCATTCCAATCAATGCGCTCAATTACCTTACCCGTTGTCCACATAGTCACTATCCTTATCGCTGAAAGCCTATCTTAATCATAAGAGACTAAGTAGCTTGAGTCACGCTTTGTGATCCATCTTTAGTCGACTTATCCTGTCTAAATTGCGCTAACCCTTGCTGTATCAGCTCATATGTTTTATCAACACCAGCAGCAATATCGCCCTCTAGTACTTTTAAACCAGACAAAATATCACTTGCCTCTTTAAAGCCGTGATCGATTGCATCTCCAATTTTGAGCATAAAGCTGTCAACTTGTTCATCGAGCACCATAGATTGGTTTTGTTGTTGATGCACAGAGAAAAACGCTGTTGCAAAGCTAACAATACGATCAGCAGTTGCTTCTGGCGAGTAATCCACCCCACTCGCAAGGCTCTTTTGGACTGAGTTTTCTCCTCGCATTGGTGCAAGCTCTTCGTTAATGGCTTCAATCGCGGCGCGATAAAGTAATGCCATGGACTTGTCACCGGCAGCAATGCTCACTTCCTCTTGTGCTGCCAGAATGTTGTTATTCATTATTTGACGACTGAGTTGGCTCGCTGATATTTTGGTGGATAAGTTGACCGCTGAGCTAGCGTTATTGGAAGCGGCTTGAGTTGACGAAGTGGCGGCACGGGTTGAAGTGCTTTTACTTTCTAGTGCAGGGGTCGCATTAGTTGAAGCCGCATTGTTAACATCCATAATAATTTCTCATTTAGCATAATAGATAGCCTAAATATCGACCAAAAAATGAATCTCTGAAGTCATAATAGATAAATATAACGATTCATCTCATTCACCCCCTTACGATATTAATGGCGAACTAAAGGCCTATATTGCATAACGATAATGTAAAGGATAGCCCAAATAACAGCGTTAATGTGTACATTAGCAATAACCGCTAAATTGAAAAAGTAAGCTTCAACGCATCACAATCGCATCAATTAATGCCTTACTACTGCAAAAGAAAACCGTTTGATAACGAGGTCAAAAGTGTAACGATATAGTTACCTCGTATTGGTTATTGCTAATATGGCTAGTTAATAAGATTAATTTTATCATTATCACCCATACTGAGTCTCTCACACTGAATTTTAATTAAGGACAATAATATGCCGCAACAACATTGGTTTATATGGGGAATAGATATTTTCTCTGGTCTTTTATTAGTGTTATTTTGGTTATTACTCATCGCGGTAATTTACATGTTTATTGCTGATAAACTGCAAACTAAACAAGCCATTCGGCATAACTACCCTGTTATCGGCCGTTTTAGGTATATTCTAGAAAAACAAGGCGAGTTTTTTAGACAATACTTTTTTGCCCAAGATCGCGAAGAGCTACCATTTAATCGCGCCGAACGCAGTTGGGTATATCGCGCCGCTAAAAATGTTGACCGCACCATTGCGTTTGGTTCAACTCAGGTCTTAGATAAACCGGGGGCAGTAATGTTCATGAACTCAGCATTCCCCATCAATGATCATGACACCCATAAAACCATCGCTGTCACCATTGGGCCCGATTGTAATCACCCTTACATAACCGAGAAGATTTGCCATATATCAGCAATGAGCTTTGGGGCATTGTCTCGCCCAGCGATTACAGCACTATCCCATGGCGCAGCAAAAGCAGGTTGTTGGCTCAATACTGGCGAGGGAGGATTAAGCCCTTACCATCTAAAAGGTCATTGTGATTTAGTATTTCAAATAGGCACAGCTAAATACGGTGTCCGTAATGCTCAAGGCCATTTAGACGCACAAAAACTCACCGAAATTGCAGCGCATCCTGAAGTCAAAATGTTTGAAATTAAGTTAAGCCAAGGTGCTAAGCCCGGTAAAGGTGGTATTTTACCCGCCATAAAAGTGACTGAAGAAATTGCCATTATTCGCGGGATCCCAGCGGGACAAGACTCAATTAGCCCCAATGGACACATTGAATTAAACAACGTAGCTGACATTGTCGATATGATAAATCAGGTAAGAGGTATTACCGGCAAACCAACAGGAATTAAGGCTGTGTTAGGCGATATGTCTTGGGTAACCGAATTCCTGGATGAAATTGAGCGCCGTGGTATTGAGCATGCACCAGACTTTTTTACCTTAGACAGTTCCGATGGCGGTACAGGCGCAGCGCCACAAGCTCTGATGGATAATGTGGGCTTACCACTACGACAGAGTTTACCGTTACTGGTTGATTTACTGAATGAACGCGGCTTTAAGCAACGCATTAAAATTATTGCTACGGGGAAAATGATCATACCCTCATATGTGGCATGGGCATTAGCCACTGGTGCCGATTTTATTGCTTCCGCCCGTGGAAATATGTTTGCCTTAGGCTGTATTCAATCGCTGCAATGTAACAAAGACACTTGCCCCACTGGCATTACAACTCATAATACACGACTACAAAAAGGCTTAGATCCTAAAGATAAATCGGTACGTGTCGCAAACTATAATCATTTTTTACACTATGATTTAATCATGATCGCACATTCATGCGGCGTAACAGATCCAAGATATTTAACCCGCCACCATGCTCGTATTGTGCAATCGTCTGGGGTCGCAGTCACTCTCGATAAACATTACCGACATATGCAATAGTGTAGGTCATGAACCCCAGTAAATTACAGGGCTCTAGTGCGCGGATTACTTTGCCGAAAATGAGAAAAGGTGTACAATATGTTTGATATTAGTCACAATAAGCAGTCTTAATGTGATTTGAAGAGGCGTCAGTCCAGAGGGTTTCGTATTGAATATAAAAACGAATGCAGTAGATCTAAATGCAAAAAGCTTAAGTTTAAGCTGTAAAAACTGTAATCGAATGACAGAAATCGAAGGAGAATTAGTATGCTTTGAACAAGGCAAAATTAAACGTTTAACACTAGACCCTTCTCCAGCGGCACTGATAAAAATGGTGTGTATTAGTTGGCAGAAAAAGTAATCATTTTTAATCAACAGTCGAATTTGTCATTTTAGACATAACTGACTATATCCCGATCTTCTTCCAAGTGCTTTATCGACCAAAAATCCTAATGTTAGCGATTAAAGCCATAATGGCATCCCAAAAGATACACTGATATCAATTCATTAGCATCATAAGTCAGTGCAAATCGATATAACAGCATGAGTTGATTAGAGCGAGTCAAACAACAAAAGTGTGTCCTGCGTGTCATCATTTTGTTTAATTGGCTAGGTTATACAATACTCTTATCGAGATCACTATCCATCGCCTTAGCTAACGTCACGCCACGAGTCGTCACCCTTAAACCAGCACACAAATCGTTGTACACTATTTTAATTGCATCATCAGACATGTTACGCGTTTTTAGCATTGCCATAATAGCAAACCAATCTGTTGTCACTTGATGCCGGGTGCCTTCTAGCGCCGCAATTAACGCAATATTATGCACAAGTCATCTCCATACACGAATCTGCACCTTTAATAAAATCCAGTTGATTGAAAAACAATGTTATCTGAGATAAATAACTCACGAGTAAGGCTATAGATTAACTGCGTTAATCACTATCGTCAAAAAATTCATTAGCCATAAATCTAACAATAGGGTTTTAACACCATTCAGCGCTGTTAAAATGTTCCATTATAGAGTGCTTACGCTATAAAGAGGTTTTTAATTATGCCCCCACTTAACGACTTCGCTGGTGATAATTCTTACTCATGGTAAGAGAATGATAAACCCAAACGCCCGTTTTTACGCCACATCATCATATATACCTAAACGACCTTGAAATGGAGGAGCCAGCATATCAAGAAGTGACCGCGCTCAAGGTTCAAGGAATAGGGCTGCTAGAGCGACCTTCGATCTGCTAGGTTCTAGAATTTAGCCGCACAGCGTACTGGCATCTAATCCTCTCGCTTTTAGCTTGTATAGGATCTCGCCCCGCTAGCTTCTAGGCCTTTAGCTTCGCTTTTAGTTTATATAACGCAGAAACATGTTTATCGACACTTAGCCCTTCGCCAGATTTTCTTGTTCATTTTGAATATGCCAAAGCCGAGCATAAAGCCCCTGTTGAGCTAATAAACTAGTATGAGTGCCATGCTCAACAATATTACCTTTACTCAATACGACTATTTGGTCTGCATCAATAATGGTCGATAAACGATGGGCTACGACTAAACTTGTGTGACCTTTTGCAGCATCTCGCAAGGCACTTAAAATAGCTTGCTCTGAGCGTGAGTCTAATGAAGACGTGGCTTCATCAAACACTAAAATAGGCGCACCTTTCAACACAGCACGAGCAATAGCAACACGTTGTTTTTCGCCGCCGGAAAGCTTTAATCCACGCTCACCGACCTTGGTATTGCCTTTATCTGGCAATGATTCAATAAAGTCGCTCAAATGAGCCAATTTAATCGCCGCGATAATCTCATCACGGGAAGCATCTGCACGGCCATAGCGAATATTCTCATAAATAGAATCGTTAAATAATACCGTATCTTGCGGTACTACTGCGATTGCTCTGCGTAAAGCTTGCTGGCTAAACTGACGCACATCAATACCATCTATAGTGATCGAACCACTGGCAACATCATAAAAGCGAAATAACAATTTAATGATAGTGGATTTACCTGCGCCACTGTCGCCCACTACGGCAATTTTTTTCCCTGCTGGCACCTCAAAACTGACACTTTTTAAAATGGCTCGTTGATCGTAATGAAAGCTCACATCAGTGAACTTTATCGCTCCAATGGTTGGGCTAATTTCTATCGCATCAACCTGATCTAATACTTGTGGTTGTTTGGCTAAAATATCAAACATGCGTTCAATATTGGCTAATGCACCGCGGATCTCACGATAAACAAACCCTAAAAAATTTAACGGAATAAATAACTGCATCATAAACGCATTAATTAATACAAAATCGCCAATAGTCATGGAATCTTGGCTCACTTCGTAGGCCGCCAACCCCATCATGGCAGTCATAGCAACGGCAATAATTAACGCTTGGCCACCATTAAGCGCAAATAACGATAAACGGTTTTTGCGCTTTGCCACTTCCCATTGCTCAAGCGCAGAGTCATATCGTTGCGACTCAAATTCTTCGTTATTAAAATATTTTACGGTTTCATAATTTAATAAGCTATCCACTGAACGAGTATTTGCCAGCGAGTCGGCTCTAGCGGCATCGCGCACATAACCTGTACGCCATTCTGTCGCCACGACGGAATAACCAATGTAGGTCACAACAGAGAAGAAGGTGATCAGCGCAAAACTCGCGCCATAGTTATAAAAGAAAATACCAATAACTAAGACAATTTCAAGCAGTGTTGGAACGATATTAAACACCATAAAGCGCATTAAAAAACTGACACCACTGGTGCCACGTTCAATGTCACGCGACAGGCCGCCGGTACGGCGATCTAAGTGAAAATCAAGATCGAGTCGATGTAAATGTTCAAAAACCGACCGTCCAAGGCGACGAATAGCACGTTCGGTAACCCGACCAAATAAGGTATCGCGTACCTCACCAATAATGACATTGAGCAAGCGAACCGCACCGTAGGCTAACACCAAACCAACAGGGACGGCGATTAGCTGCGTCGCTGATTGTTTATCGAGCGTATCGACTAAGTCTTTAAGGATAAATGGCAATCCAACACTCGCTATTTTAGCAACGATGAGGCAAATCATCGCCAGCAATACTCGCCCTTTAAATTCTAATAAATATGGCCATAACAATCGTAGAACTTGCCAATTTAACGTCCCTACCGGGCCTTCAAAATACGCAGAAGGTCTCATCTTTACTCCAGTTAATTACCGCTGTTATTGGCAGTGTTACGAATGGTAAACATTGATTGTCTTATTATATGCCATTTCCTTATCAGACTTACGTCACATTATAATGGAATGGATATTATCAAATTTTATTGATGTTAACCTTTTTAACGTCAAGTTTAGTAATACTTAAGGCTTACTAAAAATAGATTTTTATTAGTCAAAGATATAATTTTTGGGTTTATTTGTGTTTTTTTGTGCTTTTTTAAGCTAAATAGAGTTATTTCTGTGAGCATAATTTGCTACTCTTCGAGTACAAATAAAGGCCTGTTTGATGATTAACAGACAAAGATTTACTAACTTAAAGGATGCTTTATGTTGGATAACACAAAAATTCAGTACCCTCCATTACAACTAATACAAACATGGGTATGGATGATGATTGAATCTGATAACCCTGAACTGCAAGACAAAGGCCGTAATAATCTTATCTCGGCCTTTGGTAATCTAGCAAAGGCTAATGAATATCTCGTTGAATATACAAAAAAATAAGGCGCTCATTGCGCCTTATTTTTTGAGTGATTTTGCCAAAGACTATGCTTGACGACGGTCTAGTACACTTTGATTTAGGGTCGCTAAAAGCGACTCGGTGTCATCCCAACCGATACAAGCATCTGTAACACTTTGTCCATAACACAATGCACTGCCTTCAATTAAATCTTGGCTTCCTTCGACTAAATGACTTTCAACCATAACCCCAAATATAGCCTGATTACCTTGAGATATTTGACCGGCAACATCCTTTGCTACCACCATCTGTTTTTTATAATTTTTGCTGCTATTGGCATGGCTAAAATCAATCATAATATTATCAACTAATCCTGACTTAGTCAGCTGATTAGCAATCTCTGAAACATGCTCAGCACTATAGTTTGGGGCGCGTCCACCACGAAGAATAATATGACAATCGGGGTTGCCTTTGGTCGATACAATCGCTGAATGACCAAACTTAGTCACCGACAAAAAGTGGTGAGGAGCATTGGCTGCACCTATCGCATCAATAGCCACTTTAATGGTGCCGTCGGTGCCATTTTTAAATCCAACAGGACAAGACAGCCCCGATGATAGCTCTCGGTGTACTTGCGACTCAGTGGTGCGAGCCCCAATAGCGCCCCAACACATCATATCGGCCACATACTGAGGCGTGATCATATCTAAAAACTCACCTGCGGTTGGTATTCCAGAGTCATTTAAATCGACTAATAATTTGCGCGCAGTGCGTAAGCCATCATTTAGTTGAAAACTATTATCCATATACGGATCATTAATTAAGCCTTTCCAGCCCACGGTTGTTCTCGGCTTTTCAAAATACACCCGCATCACGATTTCAAGCTGATCTATATACTGTTCACGTAACTTAACCAAGCGTTGACCATATTCTAAAGCCGCAACAGGATCATGGATTGAACAAGGACCAATCACCACCAACAGACGATCATCTTTACGGGCTAAAATGTTATGAATGCTGTTGCGTGCATTGAAAACGGTTGCTGATGCATTTTCGGTTGCCGGAAATCGCTCTAGAATCGCAATAGGAGGAAGCAATTGTTTTATTTCATCAATACGAATATCGTCAGTTTGGTAATGCATAGTGGTTACAGCTCCGGCAAAACATTTTATTTATCTGATCCATTAAAAGGTAAATCAGATGATACGATTCATTAAAAATGATCAAAAACCATCGAAAAAAATGAACATGAATCTCCAATTTAACCAGTATCTATCGACAAATCAATCAAGTATTATTCATCGATACCGATAACAGATGCTATAGCAAGTCACGGGCAATACGGTAATAGGAAGTAATAGCGAATGAGACACAGTACCCCGATGTAAACTGAGTATTAAATAAGCCTATTTATAGATTTTTAGTAACCAATCACACTGCCAATCACACTGCCAATCAGCAGTATTATGAAAAGACACACTCATGATATTAATATGCTTTACCTTGGTTATTAACCTCATTCAACTCAACACAAACAAGATGAACCATTTAATATTCAGCTCGTTATCCAGAAGGTAATCACTGATTGAAAAACTAAAAACACCCATTACATTCAGCAAGTTACCATGGACATCAACCCCTCAGTGGCCGCTTCCATTGAGCCTAACGAAGGTTAACACCCATTAGTCGAATTTAACTCGTTGAGTGACAGTGGAACATGGGTTCAGGGCATCGGAAGATTTAGTTTATGCCGATAATATTAAATGACTATTTGATACCCAAAACTTGATTGAATATCAAAAATAGCGGGTTCTGCTTATCAAGCATTAACTTCCATATTGAATAAATTAACGATCTTAATGCTTTGTCTTTTTTAGGGTTTCAAAACTGAAAACAATACTTAGTCGATATGTTTAACGATTTGAGCAATGCCAATCCTCATATTAGTGAAATCACTGATCACAAAGCCAAGTGGTGAGGTTATTTAATCGTTACGTACATGAAATTATATTAGAAAAACAGATATTTGAATATTATCGCCATAAACTAAAATTAAAGCTCGACCCCCTTACCCCCGAGCAAAATCGCATTGTTCAACCCTGCCCAACCAACATTGTCTGTCATCAACCCATCATGACTAATCGAGTTAATAATGCCATTACGTCACCCAAGCAGTCATATCGCGACCTAAAAATACTCGAACTCGCATAACAAAAATAATGTTCAGCCACATCATTAAGCCCCTAAAAAGCATTAGTTCTGCTTCATTGCTTGCAGCTTAATTTGGTAGCGTTGTTTATTATTGGTGTCACTGAGTGCCAATGCACGTTTAAGATTTTTCTCAGCGAGTCGCTCCTCACCCGTTGCCCAATAAGCCCTAGACAAACCAAAATAAAACTCGTGCCGATAATCCGCTTTCTCAACAGCGCGCTTATACCATACGAGTGCATCTTGATATTGCTTATCAAAATACGCTTGTTGGGCCATGTCAAAATAATAAAATGGATTATTAATTCTCGCTAACTCAAGTACTTTATGCACTTCACGCCATTCCTCTAAACGACCTTGTTCACCTAAAATTAACGCTAAGTTATACAGTGTCGACAGATCTTGATCGTTAACGTGTAACGCCGAGCGGTAGACATTTTCAGCCTCATCCTCATAGCCCTTATGTCGATAGATAACCGCCAGTGTATTAATCGCAGCAACAAATTGAGGGTCTAGCTGAATGCTTTTTTTAACTAACGCATAAGCCAAATCGTAATCGGCTTTCACCAACGCTTCGGCGGCGATATTGTTATAGAACATTGCCGTTAATTGATGCTTATTGACTCTTTTTTTATGGTAAGCACGAACAGAGCGTTCAGGCAAAAAGTCCACTAGCATTTCAGATCTGCTAAATAGCACAATGTTGCTATTAACCGGAGGTAACAAACTTAAATTCACATGACCGTTAACTAAATAGAAACCACCGCGCCTATCCCAAATAGGTTCAACATCAATATCATGAAATTCAACCGGCACATTTAATACATCCGCTAACGCAGCCGACAATACAACTAAAGACATGCAGTTACCTTGGCGGCTGAGTACCGTTTCAGCGGCTGTGCGGGTAAAATGGTCTCGATATTCAAAGCCACCATTTTGTGCACCGATATACTGAGCCAACCACTCATTGGCCATCACACCTTGGCTACGGATAGTATTATCGGCTTGAAATTGTCGCCTGAGTTGTGTCACAAAATTTTCTGGCAATCGATAAATATCGTCAACAGTCACAACGTCAACAGGTGTGAACAGTTCATCATGAAACAAGTTATCAATATCAATTTTGTTGACCGACGACGGGGCTGATTGGCAGGCACTCAAACTAAAAAATAAAAACAAAAACAAGATATTAACCCACGCAGGTAATAAGTCATCACCATAATACGGGGGATCAACCTCTATTCCTTTTGAGTGATAAGTGAACATAATTCAGCCCTTAGATAGAAATAAGCTATCTAAAAGTATAGTCAACAGATGACCTCTCGGTCAAAAAGAACCGTCACAAGGTTGTAACGACTTATTAACCAACCGCTATTGGGATAATAAACGCTTATCAAACAGCTGAAGTATTCGAACTCTACCCTCTTTGCCCCCTTTATTAATCCCAGTGGGATTAACTATTGAGATGGGCCATCACTCATAGGCGGATCAATTTGTATATAAACGGGTTTATCTTGGTATTGGTAGGGACGATAAGATTGCAGGCCACAGCTAAAGTGGTCAAAGGGTAACGTCACGGCGACACAACCCAGGGGTAAGGATTGCAAAATGTTAATTTGCTCTTGCTGCCTTAACAATTCTTGCCATTGATGCTGTTGTGACACCAAATCGCGAACCGCAAATGCATCAAAGGCTTGTGATGACGGACGCACCACAACGGTGCCAGAGTAGCTATTGGCACTTAATAACACGACTCCAGCTAACAGACAAATCATCCATGGCTTCATTAATAATGTCATCACTCTTGTTATCCCAAAATGGCTATCTCATAACGCTAGCACATTGTCTCAGCTTCCCCAACAAAGCTTGATAACCTCTTTATTCTGGTGCATAAAAAAACAGAATCCTAATGTTAGGATTCTGTTCCAGGGTTATGTTTTATAATACGAATAAAGCGTATTAATCACTTAACCAGCGGTTTTAACACTAACAAACTCAGGGTAAGCATCTACACCACAGTCAGAAGCATCCATCCCGTTATACTCTTCTTCTTCTGTTACGCGGATACCCATGGTCATTTTAATCACAAACCAAACAACAAGAGATGCTGAGAATACCCAAGCGAAGATAATCGCGGCCCCGTATAGCTGGCTACCAAAACTCGCGTCTGCATTTGATAATGGCACCAGCATTAATCCTAGGAAACCAGCAACACCGTGCACCGAGATAGCACCAACAGGGTCGTCAATTTTAACACGGTCAAAAGCGATAACCGAGAAGATAACAACAGCACCAGCAACCAAGCCAATCACACCTGCCATTAACAATGACGGCGATAATGGGTCAGCGGTAATCGCCACTAACCCGGCTAACGCACCGTTTAAAATCATGGTCAAGTCTGCTTTACCCCATACCACTTTACACACGATAAGTGCTGAGATGGCACCAAATGCAGCAGCGGAGTTGGTGTTGACAAAGATTTTAGCAACTGCACTGGCGTTTTCTGCATCTGAAACTAACAGTTGCGAGCCACCGTTAAAGCCAAACCAACCCATCCATAAAATAAACATACCTAAGGTAGCCATAGGCAAGTTTGAACCAGGGATTGGATGAATTTGACCATCTTCACCGTATTTACCTTTACGAGCGCCAAGCAGCAACACACCAGAGATGGCTGCGGCAGCACCCGCCATATGCACAATGCCACTACCAGCAAAATCAACAAAGCCAGCTTCAGAGAGAAAGCCACCGCCCCATGTCCAATACCCTTCAACAGGATAAATAACCGCGGTCATTACCACTGAAAAAGTAAGGAATGACCACAGCTTCATCCGCTCAGCAACCGCACCAGACACAATTGACATTGCTGTGGCAACAAACACCACTTGGAAGAAAAAGTCAGATTCAAGAGCATGATCCGCACCTTCAGCTTGCGTGCCTATTAGTGAGCCAAAAGAAGGAATAAAGCCACCTTCAACATTATTTACATACATAATGTTATAGCCAACTAATAGAAACATGACACACGCAATGGAGTATAAGCACACGTTTTTAGTTAAAATTTCAGTGGTGTTTTTTGAGCGAACTAAGCCAGCTTCTAACATGGCAAAACCCGCTGCCATCCACATCACAAATGCGCCTGAAATAAGAAAATAAAATGTATCTAGTGCAAAACGTAATTCAGTTACCGTCAGCCCTAATTGAGTTAATTCTTCCATCACCGCCCCCTTATAATGCTTCGTTATCAAGTTCACCCGTACGGATACGGATCGCTTGTTCTAAATCAGTTACAAATATTTTACCATCACCAATTTTGCCGGTATGAGCGGCACTGGTAATCGCTTCAATAAGCATGTCCAAGTTTTCATCCTTGGTGGCAATTTCTAATTTTACTTTTGGTAAAAAGTCTACTTGATACTCTGCCCCACGATAAAGTTCTGTGTGACCCTTTTGACGTCCAAAGCCTTTTACCTCAGTTACAGTCATACCCTCAATGCCCATGCCTGCAATAGCTTCACGGACATCATCCAATTTAAATGGCTTGATGATAGCGCTGACGAGTTTCATCTCGACCTCCAAAAGTGTGAAAAAAAATGGTTGTTGTTTTGTTGTTGAATGAGTTAATTCAATCATTAGGCCACTTTTTCAACAGTCTGTTATATATGGTTTTTATTTTATTTTGTATTTTATTTGTTAACAGAACAGCACCAATCGAGTGCACAGAAAACAGCGCCGCATTGTTTTGGTGCAACTATTACCCCACCATTAATGGCACATAACAGCAATCGATTGATCTGCGACTTCTACGCCAAACACATAAAAAAACAGCCCTCAAATGAGGGCTGTTTGCTATATTGCTTCTGGTTTTACATGAGGTGAGTGTTAATGCTCACCGTAAAACTTATTAGTAAGTCGCTTCACGCTTTTTAGCTTCTTCTTTCCACTGAGGAACCAGTGTTTTCTTAAACTCAGCTTTTTCAGCATTCATGGTTTTCATGTTCATACCTAAAGCGGCTTGTGCTTTTGCTTTAGTTGAAGTGTCAGGGTATGCAATAGGTTGCTTAACACCTTTAGCACCTAGTAGCTGAGCCAATTTAACACGAGCATCAGCCGCTTTATCCAATGAAGTACCTAAAATACGTAATACTTCAGCAGGAGCATGAGTTGATGCACCATGAGAAGCAGTTGCGTAATCCCAACGCCATTGTGAATGACGAATATCCATTAGGATTGGCTTCATTTCAACTTCAGTTGCACCAGCATCCCACGCAGCTTTAGCTTCAAAGTGAGCTTTAACTAATTGAGTTTCAACACGTGCTTTTAAGTCTTGTGCTTTCTTTTTGCTTTCATTAACTTGCTTAACCATAAACTCTTTGCTTTGACTGTGACAAGTTGCACAGGTTTCTTCAAAGCGATCAAATGGGTTACCCACTTTATGGTCTGTAAATTTGCGGCCTTTGTCGTTAGTCACTTTAGGCATATGACAATCAATACAACTCACGTTATTTTGACCGTGCACGCCCATTTTCCAAGTTTCATAACCAGGATGTTGTGCTTTTAGCATAGGAGTTTTAGACACAGCATGGGTCCAATCAGAGAATTCCATGCTGTCGTAATACACTTCCATTTGCTCAACAGTCGTCCCCATATCCCAAGGGAATTTAACGAAACCAGGACGTTCTGCGGTTTTCTCGAAATAGTATTCTACGTGACATTGAGCACATACCATTGATTGCTTGTCTTTACGAGAAGCTTTATCAAATGGCGTATTCAATGTATCCATTGCGCGAGCCGCAAATGGACGTGACATGCGTAACTTTGAAGAACCTTTTTCATGACAATCGCCACAACCAAGCACATTGACTATTTCTGGACCGCCTTTAGCCCACTTACCACTGAAATAACCATCTTCACCTTGCTCTTCAATCACCCGAGGTACATCAGGGCTTTTACAGCTCCAACACGCCATTGGCATTGGACCATCTTGAGCATTTTTTGGCGCACCGGTACGTAATGAGTTAGTTACGTCAGTAACCGCATACATATGACCACGTGGTGCATTGTAATCTTTAGCGAAGCCGTAACCTGCCCATAATACAACTAGGCTAGGTACTTTTTCTAACATATCAACAACTTCTTTGCTTTCCTCAGTAGCATGCCAGCTGTCATATTGCTTTGAAAATTTATCTTTATAAACCTCATTACGCGGTTCGGTTTTATCACTCGCCATTGCGCCTGCAGCCATAAAACTGGCTGCAATCACTGCACCCAGTGCAATTGATTTTACATTCATCTTCATCACCCTTTATCTCCGTGTTACATTATATTTAATTTAATAATCACGACATCTCCAAAGTCAAAGTTAGCTATTTAATTCCATTTTAAATATACCCCTTATGGGGTATAGCGAAGAAAGTTTGCGCCAGATCAACAAGTAAACAGGATGTATTTCACAATTTTGTAAACTTGTTAGTACTATCAAGCCATGCCTAATGTAGAACACACTATTGGACACGATATAAAACAATACTTTTGGCTTATTTTTAATCACTAATCACTATCAACAACAGGATTTTATGTTTACTCGTGGCAGCCTTACTTCCACCATTTTAAGCTTAATGCTTATGTTAATTTTGTTGTCATCAAGCTTAGCGGTGTTTTCTATCGTCAATTTAACCTTCAGTTTAGGCGATGCCAAAGGGATTAATGCGTCGGGCTCACTGCGAATGCAAAGTTACCGACTATTGCTGTATACCAATGCGGGCAGTCATAATACCGATAAAAAAATTACTGAATTTGAAAACACACTTAACTCTGAAGCACTTAAACGTTCCTTTGCTTGGTATAGCCCTGAAGAACTCAGAAACCAATACTTGGTGGTTATCGACAAATGGCAAGTAATGAAAGTCTATATAGAACAAGGAAATACACGACTTTATTCTGATTCGTTGACCGACTTTGTCGACACCATTAATACCCTAGTATTAAAGATGGAACAGTTCGCGGCCTTTAAACTTAAGCTATTGGTTATTGGACAGATTATCGGCTTATCCATTTTGTTAGTTATCGCTTTCTTTGCTGTAGTGTTCACTCGTAAACGCGTTGTTAAACCGTTGCAATTATTAATGGACAGCGCCGCAACGATTTCTAAAGGTAACTTCAACGTTGAAATGCCTAAAACGGGTTATATTGAGCTGACGGCTCTAGGTAACGCATTGCAGAAAACGGCGGCTGAATTAGCCAGCTTATATGAGGATTTAGAAGACCAAGTAACGGAGAAAACCTTGGCATTAACCCGAGCAAATAACGAGTTAAAGTTTTTATACGACAACCTCTTAATGCTACATGCCGATAAACTCGACTATAAAGCATTGCAATCTGCAATCAACCAACTCAAATATTATGAAGACTTAACCTATCTCAGATTAATCGTTGAACATGATGACGGCTCTGAAGATGTCATTGAAGCAGAAGGCGGTTGGCCTAAAGAGTTACAAGCTGAATCGGTACATTTTCCACTATTGATAGAAAAGACACAGTTGGGCTATTTAGATGTCATTTCTAACCGACCATTAAACCAATTATTGTTTGAAAACTTTGCCATGATGTTAACGCGCTCCATTACCATCCATAATGCAAGTGAGCAACGCCAACAACTGGCGCTATTAGAAGAGCGAGCGGTCATCGCAAGGGAATTACATGATTCTATTGGACAATTATTATCATTTTTGAAAATTCAAGTCAGTTTATTACGTAAAAGCCTTGGTAATAGTTGTCGTAGCCCTGAAGTAGAAAGCCAGTTGATGGAAATCAATGAAGGTGTCAGTACTGCTTATGTACAATTACGTGAGCTGTTATCCACCTTTAGGTTAACCATTAAAGAGCCTAATTTAAGTCAAGCGATTGAAGTTATGTTGGATCAATTACGTCATCAAACCAATATCGATATCCAGTTGAACTACACACTATCCGCACATTTACTTGAAGCTAAACAACACATTCATATCTTGCAATTAATTCGTGAAGCGACATTAAATGCAATAAAACACGCAAAGCCTGCCCATATAGTGGTAGATTGTCAGTTGACTGAGAATGGCATGATTACTATTTCAATTTGTGATGATGGTATTGGCGTGACACATTTAGCAGAACGAGACCAACATTTTGGTATTGGTATCATGCATGAACGCGCCAACAAACTGAATGGTATCGTTTCGTTCAATAGTAATCCGCTTGGCGGCACTACTGTCACGCTGAGTTTCCCCCCTCAACAGGAGCCTTTAAATGGGTAAGCCGTATTCCGTACTTGTTGTCGATGATCATCCATTATTACGTCGTGGTATTTGCCAATTAATCACCTCCGACAGCGACTTTTCGCTTTTTGGTGAAACAGGCACAGGCATAGAAGCTCTTACAGCCGTAGCCGAAAATGAACCCGATATTATTTTGCTCGATTTGAATATGAAAGGCATGTCTGGCCTTGATACTCTTAACGCTATGCGTCAAGAGGGAGTGACAGCAAGAATTGTCATTTTAACCGTATCCGATGCAAAACAAGATGTCATTCGATTATTGCGCGCGGGTGCTGATGGTTATTTGCTCAAAGACACTGAGCCTGATTTACTATTAGAGCAACTTAAAAAAGCCATGCTGGGTCACAGAGTCATTAGTGATGAAGTCGAGGCTTATATTTATGAGTTAAAAAACACCATTGACGATAATAGCTGGATAGAAAACTTAACCCCTCGTGAATTGCAAATATTACAGGAACTAGCCGAAGGTAAAAGTAATCGAATGATCTCTGATGATTTACACATCAGCGAAGGGACGGTCAAAGTTCACGTGAAGAATTTACTGCGTAAAGCGAATGCGAAATCACGCACTGAAATGGCTGTACGCTACCTTAATAATTAGCGCGTTAACAACCAAGTTCATACTCAACAAGGCCACTTCAATGTGGTTTTGTTATTATTTATCGTTAATAAACGCTAACCAACTTTGCAGTACTGACTCAAAGTCTTCCAAACCACAATAAGACTCAGACTCGGCATCATATAAGTTCATAGCATCTTCGAGTTGGTATTTTTCATCAAAATCAATCACATTGGCAAAAACTCTAACCTGCTCAGTGTCGATGTCGATGGTTAAATCCCCACTGATATCTCGCCAATGAGTGAGAGTCCCTTTTTTAATGGCCGCTATTTGGCTAAGAATATAATTAGCTTTGCGATTATCATCACCGAGTTGTTCAGCAAACCATCGGCCTAGCACCTCGTGATCCATACTAAATTCAGCAAAGAAATTGCCTTCTAGGCGGTTACGACGAAACTGATATTCCATACTAGTACTCTTTTATTAGCATTTTTTCTATTTTAACCGATGATTGGCCACTCTGCTGATCGTTAACTGATTAAATCGTGTATTTGATGGTTAAATGCTCGATAAATAAAGAGTTTCATTCTACAAGCTCGTTTAAAACTTGGGCATGATTAAAAAGTAGCGTAAATTATTGCGATAGTGATCACATGGAGTCTCTGATAATGAATAATGGTTTTATATACAGTTTGTTGCTTACAGGGCCAAATGCTGGCCAGTCACTTACCATTGAACAAATAGCACAATGGCAGCCCACTGATGGGCTTTTGTGGCTACATCTTCGCTATCGTGAACCTAAAGCTCGTCAATGGCTCCTCAACTCTGGCTTGGATAGAGTTGAGATGGATACCCTACTAGCAACCGATACTCGTCCACGAGTATTAAGCTCAGAAAAAGGTATATTACTAGCATTGCGTGGGGTTAATTTAAACCCCGGGTCCGATCCTGAAGACATGGTTGCGGTGAGGATTTACGCAGAAGAATACAAAATCATTTCGACCTGCGAGCGTCAATTACAATCGGTGATTGATGTTGCTGATGAGATCACTCAAGGCAAAGGCCCTATTGATAGTGCGGCGTTTATTATGGCCATTTGTGAGCGGCTGACGCAGCGTAAAGTGGAGTTTATTGGCAAGCTTGAAGAACAGCTTGATGAATTAGAAGAACGGGTTGTCACTCAAGTGAACAAAACCTTGCGTACCGACATTGCTGAGCTGCGCAGGCAAACGGTTGTGTTAAGACGCTACTTAGCACCTCAGCGTGAAGCATTTTATCGTATGCTACAAGAAGCCAGTGAACTGTTTGACCATAATGACAAAGTCCGCTTACGAGAAATTCACGAAACCCTGATTCGGGTCATTGAAGACCTTGATGCGATACGAGATCGTGCCAGTGTCACCCAAGAAGAACTGCAATCGCAACAATCAGAACAAGTGAACCAAAGACTGTATTTTTTATCGTTGATTTCGGCGGTGTTTTTACCATTAGGGTTTTTAACTGGGTTATTGGGCGTCAATATTGGCGGCATTCCAGGGGCTGAATCTAACTGGGCTTTTGCTGCATTCTGTGGCGGGTTGTTTGCGCTGATTGGCTTGCAAATGTACTTATTCTACCGCTTGAAATGGCTATGATCAGTGAGTCATCGCCCTTTTTATTCATAACGCGCCACGGAACCGCAATGAAGCACTCGCGGGATGAGGCCAGGTGATCGTTATAAGATGATCGACAAGGTGGGCAGCAAGCTAATGGCAATACCATTATTAGCTCGGTATAGCGAATGTAGCAAACCACCTAAGGTTGAGTCATGTCAAAAGGCTAAGTGAATCATTTATCCTGAGCCAAGATCAAAGGTTAAACACACTACATTGTAAACAAAAAAAGGACGCCGGAGCGTCCTTTTTGATATCCATATTTCAATCACTGAGTGACGGTAACATAGATGATATTATTTGGTTTCTGTTGCTGCAGGCATTTTTTCTACTGAGATTAATTCAACTTCAAAAACCAGTGTTGAATTAGCAGGAATAGTGCCCGTATCACGTTCGCCATAAGCTAATTCTGATGGGATAACAAACTTATACTTAGCGCCTACAGGCATTAACTGTAAACCTTCAGTCCAACCAGGGATAACACGGTTTAGTGGGAATTTAGCCGTTTCGCCGCGAGCATAAGAGCTATCAAACTCGGTACCATCGACTAATGTACCACGGTAGTGCACTTCAACAGAGTCTTCTGCTGCAGGTTTGTCGCCGCTACCGGCTTCTAATACTTCATACTGCAAACCAGATTCAGTTGTGGTCACACCTTCTTTAGCTTTGTTGTCTTCTAAGAACTTTTTGCCTTCAGCAATCGATTTAGCGGCTAACGTTTCTGCTTGCTCTAAACGCTTGTCGTTTAATTTTTTGTCTAGGTTTTCTAATACAGTCTTCATTTCTTCTTCAGTTAACTGCATTTCTTCGCCTAAGCCATCGCTAAAGCCTTTAATCACCATGGTGCGGTCAACAGCAAAACCTAATTCTTCTTGCTCTTTAATGTGGCCCGACATGTATTTACCGATTGAACCACCAACACTATATGCTTCTTTCTGAACATCAGTTGTTAGCTCAACTTTCTTTTGGGCAACGTCTTGTGGTTGATTACACGCAGTAAGGCCTACAACGGCTAATGCAACTAACGATAATTTGTAAATAGATTTCATTAAAGCTTCCTCAGCATCCTTTAGTGGTTACAATAACCTTAATACATTCAATCAATGAGATGTTTAAGTGGTCATGTTTATTTGCCACTCTATACTAGTTAAAACGGTTATACCATTGGGCAAACCTTATATGACAATGTTTAGGACAACAATTCAAGGAGCAAGTTCATGATACGCGTTCCAATGCTGCTTTTTTGGTCAATATTTGTCCTAACAGGTCTATTAACGGCATGCCAGCCTCCAGCCACCAAAGTACAGGTGATTACTACCGATGCCAGTTACAGTGCAAGCCTATCTAATGATGCCAGTATTGCCCTGGTTAGTACGGCTCACAACGGTGTACAAGTATGGGATCTCACCACCTCAACCCTGTCCTATCAGTGGCTGCAAGGTCAGCAGAAAAATACCAGTAACGTCATTGAGACCGCAATATCGGCTAATAACCTCTATGCCGCGACAATCAGCAGTCACTCGCTGGCAATATGGCGATTAACCGATGGGTCTTCCGTGGGATGGTGGTCGTTACCCTCTTATGCACAAAGCGTCGCCATAGCCAATACAGGCCAAACACTTGTTGGTTTAGTCGATGGCTCAGTGATGTCATTGTCACCAGAAAAAGCGCGCCTAATCCAATTTTTGGGCCATCAAGAAAAAGTCAATAGTGTCTCCATTAGTGCCGATGGTAATAAGGCACTCAGTGGCGGTAATGACGGTAAAGTGCTTCTTTGGCAAGCCCAAACGGGTCAACCAATCCAGCAATGGCAGTTAACCTCTCGTATCACTAAAGTGGTGATTAATGATTCTGGAACACTCAGCTTTGCCAGCGATATCACAGGTAATGCAACGCTATGGCAATCGGGTACAGGTAAACCAATCAGTCATCTGGATATTAACCGACGCCAAATGACCTTTTCAACTGCTCGCTTTGTTAATCATGACCAGCAATTACTGACAGGCACGCCATCAAGAGAAATTTTTTTATGGCAAATTAACTCAGGCAAGCGACTTTCACGTTGGCAAGTTCAGCTGAGTAAAAACACCCAAAACAAAGGCGCTGTAGTATACTCTGCCGCAATGATAGCACCAGGATCAATAGTCAGCATTAGCAGCCAAGGTCTCGTTGAGTATTGGCAGCATTAATTAATCAATAAGAGGTCAACATGGATCGCGTTTTACAAAAGATTGATGATCTTGAAATGAGATTATCATTTCAAGACATCACCATTGAAGAGTTAAACCAAGAAGTGATAAAACTCAATGCACTGGTTGCCAGACAGCAACAGCAAATGCTATTAATGGTTAATAAACTACATGCTATTGAGCCCAGTAATATGGCGTCTCAGGTAGATGAAACACCGCCACCGCATTACTAAAGCCTTGCTGCGAAGCGGCATAACTCAGGTTAATAGATGGCTATCATCTTAAGCTGATGTTGAGCCAATGTGGCATAGACAGTCATCAAACCGAGTGGATCATAAGTAAGTATGAATGACCTATTTGCAAGTAATAACGATCTTAAACGATAGATTAATGCAGCTCGTCGTTAAACGCGAACAACAAGGATAGCCGTCACCTATGCAGCTAAAGCCATTACTCAGCATTGCTACCACAGGCGAAGAAATACTGACTCAAATTGCTGAGCCCGTGACGGTTTTTGACCAAGCATTACACACTTTAGCCGACAGCATGCTCAGCACTATGCAAAATGCAAACGGGGTCGGTATTGCGGCAACGCAAGTGTTCAGTCGCGCGGCGATGTTCATCATGGCATCAAATCCAAACGAACGTTATCCCGATGCGCCCTTAATGGCCCCAACTGTGGTAATAAATCCTCAAATTTTATCGGCGTCTACCGCAACAGAAGCGGGTATAGAAGGCTGCTTGTCGATTCCAGGTCAGCGGTTATCTATTTGGCGACATAGTGAAATTGAGGTTCAATATCAATCACTTGATGGCCAGTTATATCAACAAACATTAACGGGTTTTGTGGCGCGTATTTTTCAACATGAATATGACCACTTACAAGGCATTACCTTACTTGAACGGGTCAACCTTATCGCAACGCAGGTACAGGTGACACAATGTTAAGAACATTCTGTGCTTGGTTGATCCTCTGTTTTGGCCTGTCCGGTTGCGCCTTTAACAGTGTCTTTGTTAATTATCCGTCGCAAATAGCGTCATACAAGCAGCAACTCAGTAGCGAGACGCCAACCGCAAACATCACCGATTTGGCCGGCAATATTAGTGGCAATGATGGCTTACTTTATGCCCAAGAATCTGGACGTATTATGCAAATAGCGGGTGACTTTACCCGCAGTAAGACTTATTACCAGCAAGCCATAGACGCCTATCAAGTCTTTGACGATAAAGCCACTGTCAGTGCCAGTAAACTCGGCGCAGGGGCCAGCAGTATTTTATTAAATGATAATGCCATACCTTATCGAGGTCCGGGATATGAGCGCATCATGCTGCATCAATATCAGGCGCTTAATTATTTATTCAGTGGCGATGCTCAAGGAGCATTAGTGGAAGTTCGTCGCAGCAATGAACTGCAAAGCATGGAACAAGCTCGCTATCAACAATCTCAAAAGTCAGTGCAAGATATGGCTAATGGCACTATTAATTCGCAAATGGCGCAATTAAGTAAGGACGCTGGCAGTGTCACCAGCTCGTTTCTTAACGCCTACAGTTATTACACCACCGGGTTATTACACGAACTCGCTAGCGAACCTAACGACGCGTTTATTGATTATCGAAAAGCAGCCCAAATCACCCCAGATAATGTCTTTTTACAACAAGATTTAGTCCGTTTAGCCAAACAACTGAATATGCCTCAATACGATGAATTTAAACGTCGCTGGGGAGATGCTGTCTTACCGACACCGGAGCAAGGACAAGTCGTATTTATTGTTGAACGTGATTTTGTACCAGAAAAACAAAGTATTACAGTACCGTTCCCCATCAACGGTAATTTACAATCCGCCTCATTAGCGACTTATCAAGCGCAACGTCAGTTAGTCAATAACAGCCAAATTCAAGGTTTAGGTGCGCCACTAACCGCTCAAACTATTGCTAACATTGATGCTTTAGCCATTAATGCGTTAAAAGAAGATTTACCCGCGGCTCTGTTTCGCCAAGCCGCAAGAGTTTATGCTAAATACCAAATGAACCGAAGTGTCCAAAGCAGTGGTCAAGGTGGCAATAATCCAATTGACGCCGGCGCCATTGTGATGCAACTTTTTAATGTAATAACCGAACAGGCCGATCGCAGAAGCTGGTTAACCTTGCCACGCCAAGCACAAATCGCCAGACAATTTATTGATGCCGGCAACTATAATATTCGCTTAAATAACAGCCAAAGTGTAAAAATAGAGGTAAAACCACAGCGATCAACATTAATTTGGGTCATCGAGACTGGCAATCGTACCCGTTTTTATTCGATAATCATCTGATGGACGATAATCGTTTATCAACTGTCACTCATCACCAATGGAATTTATTATGAAAAATTTGAAACTGATATTTGTATTAGCTGCAGTGATGGCACTTTCCGCCTGCCAATCAAAAGTAGAGTATGGTGACGCCACTGAAGTCGAAACCGTCAATGAAAACTTTGGCTCAACCGATCTGCAAAACATTGCCGCTAAGATGGTCGACAGTATGATGGCATTCCCTCCTGTGGTGGTGATGACACAAAGTAACCGCCCAATTGTGTTTGTGGATAAAATCAAAAACAAAACCTCTGAGCATATCGATACAGAATCAGTGACCGACACCATTAGCAACAAGTTATTACGCTCTGGTAAGTTCCGCTTTATTGATATGACTAAGGTTGATACCGTACGTAAACAACTTGATTATCAAAACAATGCTGGCATGGTAGACCCATCAACTGCGATTAAATTTGGTCGCCAAATTGGCGCGCAGTATATGCTTTATGGCAACTTATCGAGCATCGTTAAACAAGATGGCAGCACCAAAGACGTATATTACAAAATGACCATGCGCTTAATGGATCTTGAAACAGGCCTCATTGAATGGTCAGATGAAAAAGAAATTCGTAAAGTAAAATCAAAGTCATTTTTAGGCTTGTAAAACGCCACCACATAGCACTAAAGCCGACATTGTTGTCGGCTTTTTCATACATTTAATAATAAGTTAGGAACACTAACGTGAAATTGTTATCCACCCAATTGTTTCGTTCACTAGTCATCAAAACCAGTCTCATCGCATTATGTTGTGCCAGCGTTATCAGCTGCAGCAGTTCACCGACTACCTCATCATTACAACGCAATGGCTCAGCCAACATCAGCCAAGGGCAGGCACAAGCCAGATCCAGCCTAGTATCGAATGTACAATATGAACTAACCTTCTTTTTAAGTGAACACAGCCAATTCAGTGCCAAATCCATAGCCCACTTTGACTTAAGCAGCGTACCTAAATTACTCACACTCGATCTCAGTAAAGTCAATATTAAGCAGTTTTTTATTAACGGTATTAAGGTCTATCCTAATTACAATGGTGCTTATATTACCCTTAATCAAAGCTTATTGAATGAAGGTAGTAACACTATTGAAGTTGAGTTTACCCGTGAACACAGCACCAATGGCGAAGGCCTACATCGTTTTGTCGACCCAGTAGATGATAAAGTTTACTTGTACTCACATTTTGAACCGGCCGCGGCACAACAAATGTTTGCAGTATTTGATCAACCGGATCTTAAAGCCAGTTATCAAATTAATGTGCATGCTCCAAAAGACTGGCAAGTGATCAGCGCCATGCGCGAAGCCAGTGTGGTTGACCAAGGCGACAGCAACTTATGGACTTTCCCTGCTACGCCCAAATTAAGCCCATATAACTTCTCTATGCATGCCGGCCCGTACCATGTGTGGGAAGACAATTCAGGCCGTTACCCCATGCGCCTGTTTTCACGTCAATCTGTTGCTAACCAAGTTACCCCACAAGATTGGTTTACCTACACCAAGCAAGGTTTAGACTTTTTTGACCGCTATTTTGGCATTGCCTATCCGTTTAAAAAATACGATCAAGTATTAGTGCCAGACTTTCTCTATGGTGCGATGGAAAACGCCGGCGCGATTACCTTTTCTGAAGACCGTTTCTTATTTAATGCCAAAATGACGGGTGAGCAAAAAGAACGTTTAGCTGGCGTTATCATGCACGAAATGGCCCATCAATGGTTTGGCGATCTAGTGACCATGAAATGGTGGAATGGCTTATGGTTAAATGAAAGCTTTGCTTCTTTTATGGGCACGCTGGCAACGAGTGAAGCCACCGAATTTAGTCATGCATGGCGCACCTTCTACGCCTCTGGTAAACAAGCCGCTTACCATCAAGACAGCTTAGTGACCACTCACCCCATTGAAGTGCCCGTGGCCACCAGCCAAAATGCCTTTGATAACATTGATGCCATTACGTATCAAAAAGGCGCATCGACCATCAAACAATTGCGTCATTTACTCGGTGAAGAAACCTTCCGCCGTGGTGTGAGCCAATATTTACAACAGTACAGTTACCAAAATGCTGAGCTCAATGACTTTATCAACAGTCTAGCCAAGGCCAGTGGCCGCGATCTGCGTCAGTGGACTCAAGAATGGTTGTATGCCGCTGGCGTCAATACCATCAAGGCGCAATACACTTGCCAAGACAAGCAAATTGACTCGTTTGCTTTAGTGCAGACCGCTGATAATAGCCAACACCCCACACTGCGCGAACAACGGGTGCAAATTGGATTATTTACTCAAAATAGATATGGCCTAGAAAAACAACAATCAATTGCCGTTACGTACAAAGGCGCCTACACCGAAGTAGAGCCATTAATTGGCGAGGCTTGCCCAGATTTAGTCTACCCAAACTATGATGACTGGGGATTTGTGAAAGTGGCGCTAGACGCTAGTTCATTTAGCACGGCCAAACAGTCTCTAGGCCAAGTGAGCGATCCGCTATTACGTTCTATGTTGTGGCAAAGTATGTGGGACAGCGTAATTGATGGTAAGACATCACTGGATCAGTTCATCAATATCGCATTAATTAATGCCCCACTGGAAAAAGACTACACTATTTTAGGTCAAGTACTTGGCAATCTGCAGCGAGCCAAAAACTACCTTGATCTCATGGCTCCAATGCATGGGAGTTACAACAGCAGAATATCAAAAGCATTAAGCCAAATGAGTCTGCGTATGAGCATGGAAAGCTACCGCAATCGCGACTTCCAACGCCGTTGGTTCGATGCTTACATTAGTTTATCTAGCCATGGTGATGCGTTAAAACATATTCAATCTTTACTGCAAAGTAAGAGCCATATTAAAGGTCTAAACATAGATCAAGACATACGCTGGGCAATGATCAGACAGTTAAACCGTTATGATTATGGCGACGCTAAGGCGTTACTCGCCCAGGAAAAACATCTTGATCAATCTGACTCAGGTGAAAAAGCGGCGATTGCAGCTGAAGTGATCCGCCCGCAGTCATCGCTTAAACGTCAGTGGTTAAACACCATTGAAAATAATGACAACATGCCTTTCTCTAAAATTCGTATCGCGATGAACAATCTCTACCCTGCAGAACAAAAACTATTCAGTGCCGCAACCGCAGATCAACGCTTTGCCAACTTGGCATTAATGGACGACAAAGGCCCAGTATTTATGCGCAGTTTTGCTGCGCAATTAATTCCGACAGATTGTAGTTCAGTGAACATTGATGCGATTAGCTACGCCTTAGATACGCAAACGGGCTTATCGCAATTAGCGAGACGCGCGCTACTCGAAACCCGCCAACAAGAGCAGCGCTGCATAAAGATAAAACAAACGTTAAAGTAATCCGTTTTTAACGATTTATCCCCTCTCTTATTCAGAGTTGAGAGTAAAGTCACTATTGCCAACTTATTGTCCTTTTCAATGGCGAATAATTTGCCTTAAACCCAAAAAAGCGCTGATAAACATCAGCGCTTTTTTTACTTTGATTAGATGAACTTAGCTCTCAACTCATAGTTATTATCTTTATCTCTTAGCTCTTAGCACATTTATTTGACCATGATGTTTGACAACACATCAGTCATCATCCTTATTGCAAGCCACTAATTACGCACGCGAAAGCTCATCATCACAGGAGCATGATCGGTACTGTCACGATCCCGATCATAGTCAGGCCGAACCAGATGTCGGTCAAAGGTTTGATAATCAATGACATGAGCAAGGTTTTGCTGCTGAGTAGGATTAAACTCACTCGACACTAATATGTAGTCCAGTACAGATCCACTGTTGCCATAATAATGAGTCGGCTGTCTGGCAGGATGGGGTTGCTCATCCACTAATGTGCTTGATTCAAACTCATCTTGGGCCAACGTCGCATTACACTTGGTTGCAGCAATAAACAACTCATAGCTGTCAAACAAACTGCTTTGGTGTAATTCTGCCATCAATGACGTTTCGCCTAGCTTAGCCAGCCCGGGGTCTTCAATGTCACTGCGATACACTCGCAATTGATGATTAAACGCGGCTAAGAGTTCACTGCCCATGGTGTCATTAAAGTCACCCATTAACATGAAAGGTTGCTGACTTTGTTGTCGTCTCATCAGCATTTGATGGCACAACAATGCAGATTCACTGCCTCGCTGTAAACTCGATGCCCAGCGCCCAAGCACTTGCCTTGCAACAAAATCTGCACCGCCATGTAAACCACTGTCATTGATATCGTCACGACTCACGCCACTTCGTTTAGACTTAAGATGAATAACATAACAATCACATGGACCAAAAATCGGTAATTGTATGGTTGCTCTGAGCGGTTTACGACTAAAACTAAATGACTCTGCTAAGCCTAACTGGCTCACCCATTGCTTATCTGGGGTGACATTGACGGAATCGATAATAGGATACTTTGATGCAATAGCCACCACAGGACTGCGATACACATAGTCACTGACCACTTCAGGTAAATCTAACGCCACAAAATGCTCATAACCCAGCGACTGAGTCAGTTTGGCTAAGGCGTCAGGACTAAAAACCTCTTGAAAAGCAATAATATCAGGTTGATTTTGGTTAATAAAATCACTTAACCAAGCACACTTTTTTTGCCACTGTTTATCGCTATAGATATTTTCAAAGTCGTAGAAAGCATGAGGCGGTTCAATAAAATTAAATAAATTGATGCTTACCACACTGAATGTAAGCCCGGGTGATGGAGCGGATGATGTGCTGTTTACTTGCAAAATATGTTGTTCCCAGTAAAACCTTCATTAAGGGTACTGGCAACATTCTGATTTGTCGAATATAACGGCATTCATTTGGTGAATAGCCACAAAAACTAAATAAACTAAGAAATAAATGAACCTAAATTAACTCGCTTGCGTAATGCATGAACAGATAAACCGTTAGATAACACCTGATGTAATAACACCTAATGCACTAATATTTGATGCACTAAATCCCCAATTGACTGACACCCGATGTACTGTATGCAATTATCATCCGTATGACCCTTTATGGCTTATCTCTCACCCTGATAAGCCATTTTTTTTACGGCAATGTTTGCTACAGTGTAAGTGTTTATCGAACGATAATTTACAGGAGTATATGATGGCATTACTCAATACACATAACGGGCATATTAGCCGGATAATACAAATAGGCATCCATGCTGCAGTTGGGGTTATATTATTAATTAGCCAACCCGTATGGAGTGCAAGTGAGGACACTATGCTATTTCACTTTACTGATCCGAGCCACTTTACACAATGGAACATCAATAATGACACTGTGATGGGCGGCGTCTCGCAAAGCCAAATTGAGCTTACGCAGCAAGCGTTATTATTTACTGGCACAGTGTCATTGGAAAACAATGGCGGCTTTGCGTCGATAGAGTCGACTCTACTACATCAAATTGCAGATGCATCATTACTCGTCATTGCGGTTAAAGGTGATGGAAAAACCTATCAAATTCGGCTAAAAACACCGAATTTATCTTATGGTGAAGCCTATGTTGCTAACTTTACCACTAGCGCAGACACACTCACTCAACATGCTTTTACCCCTGCAGATTTTACGGTCAGCTTTAGGGGACGCGCAGTCGCGAATGCACCAACATTACATTTAAATGATATTAATCGTGTTGGATTTTTAGTCGCACAAAAACAACAAGGTCCATTTGCAATTGAGTTACACTCTATGCAGTTTGACCGATAAATATTGAGAAAAGAAAGGAATTCATTGAATTTACCCATGCAAATAAAAGGCATTATTTTTGACTTAGACGGCACCTTAGTTGAGTCCAGCTTAGACTTCGGCTTAATTCGCCAGCAAATTGGTTGCCCTGATGGCATAGACTTACTTAACTATGTCGACGACTTAAGCTGCAAAGCCACTCAAGCCGATGCCAAGCAGATTATTCTAGATCATGAATACCAAGATGCGTTGAGTGCCAAGCCCATCAAAGGAATGACCGAGCTGATTAATGCCATTGAAGCGGCAAAATTACCCATCGCCATCGTAACGCGTAACAGCCTTGCCGCAAGCGCATTAAAGGTAAAACAGAATAATATTGCTATCGACCACGTGCTAACCCGCGAAGATTACCCAGCAAAACCGGCACCCGATGCTCTACTGGCGATTGCAGCCCAATGGCAAATAGCCCCTCAAGATATTATCTATGTGGGGGATTACCTATACGACATTCAAGCGGCTAATAATGCTGGCATGATCGCCTGTTTTATTAATCATGGGATTGAAAGTACTTATCAACATTTGGCCGATATTATTATCAATGATCTAAGCCAATTGCAGCAGTTATTAGTTGGTCACTCTCACAGTGACTAACACCAGTACTGATCAGGTACGCCATGAGTTACTGTATGAGTCATAACATGAGTGTTAATACGGGCAACGAAATACTGTGAACATGAGAACGAATATGAACCTAATTCATCCTAAAAAATTACTTAATAGTAAGTGGACCAAGGTTAACGTGGTTCAAAAGCTGAAGCATTTTACTGTCGCTAAAGTCGAGTATGACGAACAACAAAACGTGGTTGAATGTCTTATCCGTGCAGAAATGAATGCACAAGAGTTTGTCATTGACTGGCGCGATCTTAAAGACCCGCAACAGTGGAAAATTGGCTGGCAATAATCTACTGTAAAACACATTCATTATGGGATTTGAAAATAAAAAAGTGACGCTTGCTTAAGCACAATGAGTCACTTTTTTATACTAGCGTTAGCATAACCTTATCTAACGAATTTCAAGATAATAAACGGTTATCAAACCGCTTGTTGATCGGCTTACTATGACATTGACTACAACAACCCACTATTGCTCTGTCATTGGCCTTGCTAACAAAAATAACCAGTTTGTACTCAGCTATTAATTGATAATAAATATTGAACCTTCAAGCCTAAATTGAAGTGTTTCTAGGCCCCAATCAGATAACAGGACGTCCTGGATACGTTCGCCGTCGCCTTCACTACTACACCCCCACATTGTGGCACATGTCTGCCCTGCTATATTTGATCCAGTGCCTTTTGAAGTGTCAGGGATCATATTGTTTAACTGGGCGATATGAGTTCCAAACATACCTTCAAATGTATCCATTTTCACATCAAGGGTTTCCATTTCACCTTCAGGAAAATTGATCACTGCAGTTTGCTCATTTGAACCAGTTTGCTCTGGGGTTAAGGTGACAACATCTTTTGAAATTAAATCGTAAAGTTTTCTGAGTGGTAATTTTTTAGTTGATTCATGTAAGTAAAGTTCTTGTCCATAATTTCTGGCTGCAAAATTTTTTTCTTCATAAGCTCTAGCAAGATATTGATCTGCACGCGCCAAATCTTGCTCTACCATACCACCACCTAAATACATTTTGCCTAACAAATACGAAGACTGTCCATGCCCTCTCTTTGATGCGTACTCTAAATATTCAACGCCTTCGTCAATATCTTTTAAATGCGTATCTTGTAAGTACAATACACCCGCTTTGTATTTGGCATCCATAACGCCATATTTACCTGCGCGACGATACCATTTTAATGCTATGTCTATATCTTTATCAGTACCATAACCAACATAGTAAAACTCACCTAACATGCCCATCGCTGAGGAGTGACCTCGTTTAGTTAAAATACGATAGGCTTTAAAGTATTCGACACATTCGGATGTACTGCACTCAGGCAATTGGTTTGCTTGGCTTTTAAATGGAGCGAAAGCGAGAAAGCTTAATATTAAGCTAAAAATAATAGTATTTTTTGTCATCATGTTAAATCCTTTTATATACGATTCATTACTATTAGCATTTATATACCGAATGTATATAGTAATTATGTCTATAAAACTAACCGTACCTAATATCTAATACTTAATACTTAATACTTAATACTTAATACCTAATATCTAATATCTAATATCTAATACCTAATACTTAATACCTAATATCTAATATCTAATACCTAATACTTAATACCTAATATCTAATATCTAATATCTAATATCTAATATCTAATATCTAATACCTAATACCTAATACCTAATACCTAATACCTAATACCTAATACTTAATACTTAATATCTAATATCTAATATCTAATATCTAATATCTAATATTGTCAGTTAATAAGCACATTATTCTTCAAAAGCAGTCTAATACTTTAATAACCACTTACCTATCGCAATAGAAGTAAGCCCACTGTTGATAAATATCGGTAAGCAAATAAGCAAATAAGCAAATAAGCAAATTAGATCGATTTACCGCACACATCAATTGTTCACCCAAATCGAGTCGCTGCAAATTGATTCAATAAACGATGCATTAGATAACACAATAATAATGTCGCTACTATCGCAACCAAAATGCTACTCACACGGTATAAAGCACTAAAAATCAGATCATTTTGGGGGGTTAAGTACTGACCAAACAAAATACCTAAGGTCGTCATAGCGCCAAACCCTACTCCTGAACCACTCGCCTCTCTCACATGCACTTGGCTAAATAACATAAGGCCTATCCACAATAGTGGTATAACAAAAATAAGTAACCCAGACCAATCATAAAGTAATCCTTGCACCAGCAACCCAAATGTTACCCCAAACAAGGTGCCGATAGCCCGTTTTCGGGCGTAACCGAGTGCGCCATTCCAATGCATTGGGAATAACAATAACAAAGTGGTGGCTTGGGCTGACATGGAATCTTGTAAATTAAACACCTGAAATACCAAAAATGATGCGGTGGCAATTGATGCCCCCAACAAAGCTTCGTGGCGCATACGGTTAGGCGCTTTAACCACGGCTGCCATTGGCGAGCGAGGTTCAACATCGGGCCATAGGGCGGTCATGGCATAAGCAATGATCACCGACGCTGCCGTCGCCCAAAAATTGCTAAAAATAAGATTGTTAATATCCACACTCGGATAACTGGCAAAGTGCAGCATAATACTTAAGCTGATCACCCCATTAGCACCGAATAAAAACAAGCTTCCACGTGACATTGCCGCAAATCGATACAAAAAAAGCCCAAAAACGATGGGCAATATCATCCCTGGGTGAGAACCAAATAAACCACCTAGAATACCGACCTCAATCCCAGCCATGACCGATGATGCCAACAGTTGACGCATCGCATGCGCATTCATCACGGGCACAAGTCCGAGTAATAGCATTGGGGTTACGGTAAAAAACACCCCATAACTTAGGTCGAAAAACTTACAAATCGCAAACCCTAGCGTTGCGCCTGTTGCAATGCGCAAGCATTGACGTAAATCGTTTTTAGTCAAAGGACTATGGCGTAACAACATCTGAAATACCTACGCGTCGGGGAAAATATTCCACAATAAAGAACTCATCCTGATTGATGCGTTTGCTAAAAAAAGCAACCACCAAAGAGAAAGTCAGCCATTGTTATGGATTAGAGAAATACTGATTAAATGTAAGATGTCATTTAATAAATATAGTGCAGCACACTAATGACCTTAATTTGCACCTTGGCAATAAAGCCAAGCAAACCACTATTGGGCACTAATTGTACAGTGGCACGCGCGCCTGCTGGCAGTAGATTAACGGCTTGCTGGTCAAGCTCAAGGTGTAAACGTAAGCGCTGAGCATTGCGTACCCAACGAGCAGATTCTTGTGGTGCCGCCAAACGACCATTCGCTTCAAACTGTCCGGCGCTGACTCCAGCATCAATTGAACTCACTTGCGCACGATATAAACGTCCAGGTTCGCCATCAAATGCAATAAAAGCACTCGACTCAATATCAATACCGCGAAGACTTTTTTCCCTAAAATCAGCAATGATATCAACCTTATCCGACACTAATGCTAATAATGGTTGACCGACAGAAGCAAAACTACCTACCTGCAGCTGTAAATTAGTCACGATACCATTTTGATCGGCTCGAATTTGAGTATATGACAGATTCAACTCAGCTTGCTCTAAGCGATTCTGTGCTTGGCGAACTTTTAAGTTTCCATCACCATAACGACCACGACTGACTTTTAGTTTTGCTAAGCGCGCATTGGAGGCCTGTAAGTTGGCCTCTGCAGTCGTCGCATCACTGCCAGTCTGATCGTTAAGTTGTTGAGACACTCCGTGAGTCAAAAATAAAGAGTCAATTCTCTTCGCCTCACTGCGCTTTTGTTTGGCATTGGATCTATTGGCTTGCACATCTGCTTTGGCCGCTAATAAGGCAGCATCAAGTTCAGCGTTATCTTGTTTTGCTTGTTCCAGTGCTAACTGTGCTTGTTCTTCGGCAAGCTCGTAAGGAACTGAGTCAATCTTAAATAACACATCGCCTTTTTTTACCACTTGATTATTGGCTACGGCAATAGTCGCTATTTTCCCACTGACTTGGGGGGTGACTTTTGTCACTATTCTGGTCGCCATCGCTTGAGGGGTTAAAGGGATAACGGCATCAGCAAACATAAAGTAGCCGAAGACCATAACAAACATCAAAATGGCTATCTTAACGAGGCGGGCAAATTGTTGATCTGGAGTCATGTTATTTCTCACCAAAAGGGTCGGCAGACGGATCAAGTTTAGCCATGGCATTATCACTAATCAGACTGATCACACGTTCAAACTCACTTAATTCTTGACTGCTAATGCCATTGAGTAATTCAGCACGAATTTGCATAATCCGTGTTTCTATTTGTTTAAGAATGTCGATCCCCTGCGGTGTCAAACTCACTATTCGAGCGCGCTTATCGTTTTCGCAACAACGCCTTTTAATATAGCCTTGCGCTTCTAATTGACCCAAGGTACGCATTAACGATGGCAGCTCTATTTCTAACGCATCGGCTAGCACTTTTTGACTCACATCGTCACCCAAACGTAATAGTTTCCATAATGCAGTCCAACGAGGATGAGTTAACCCTAGTGGAATTAATTCAACATCTGCGGCTGTGCGCCATAATCGATGCAATCTTCCTAGTTGCTCCGCAAGATGCAGCTCTTTTAGTCGTTCTAATTCGTTATACATATTAACTTGCCATTTAGTTAGCTTGCTAAGCATTATAACTAGTTAGCATGCTAAGTAAATAGCTCAATTGCTTACTTGAAGTTAAAAAAGCTTAATAAATTAACTAAATACTTGATATATAGACTTTAAAATATTAATCAACTGAATATTAGTCTGACCTAAAATGCCTATCATCGGCTTTATCTATTCATACTCGACATGTTCAACCCATTCTCCCTTTGTAATAAAACAAGGTGACCATGATCACATTTAATAATTGTAAATATGACAACGGTGTCATATTTACAATTATTAAACAATGTCTAAATGACAATTTAATTCAATTGGGATTAAATTAATATACATATATATCAATACTTTAATTAACTAAAAATAGTTGGCACGACTTATGCTATTACATGCTATCTGTATCAAAATGACTTTGCGCTAAGAGGATTTATGAGCAAAAACAAACTCACCGGCATTGCACTGCTAATCGTGCTCGTTGCTTCCTTCACTGTATTACTCAGTTTAGGCAGTGGCATATATCGAGAAAAACCCCCTATTCCAACGGCTTTTACTGACACCAGTGGCCAACCCATATTTACCAAAGATGATATTGAACAAGGTCAACTTGTGTGGCGTTCTATGGGCGGTCATCAATTGGGATCGATCTGGGGACATGGGTCGTATGTAGCACCAGATTGGACTGCTGATTGGTTACACCGTGAAGCACAAGCTTGGTTATCAATCACCGCAATTGATCGTTATAATCGCGATTTTGCTGAACTTGATTCTGAGCAGCAGGCAGGTTTAGAACAAGGCCTCAGAAATGATATTCGTCATAATACTGTCATTGAAGGCGCTGATGGCAATACATATGTCGCATTATCAAATGTGCGTATTGCTGCGATAAATGAAGTCAGTCAACACTATTTATCACTCTTTGGTGACGACCCAGCACTGTCATCACTGCGCGAACAATATGCCATGAAAGAAGGGACCATCACTGATGCCGAGCATCGTGAATTATTAAACGGTTTTCTCTTTTGGGGAGCATGGGCAGCAGTAACCGAACGTCCTGGCTATGAGTACACTTACACCAATAACTGGCCGTATGATCCCCAAATCGGCAATATACCGACTTCAGATAACATTGTTTGGTCAGTATTAAGTTTGGTGACATTGATCTTAGGTATTGCCATGTTGATTTGGCACCATGCCTGCTGCAAAGAAGAAGCATTACCGGAAGCGGCCAAAGATGATCCATTATTTTTTACCAAACCGACGCCATCACAAAAAGCCGTCGGCAAGTATTTTGTAACCGCTATTGGCCTGTTTTTACTGCAAATATTAGTGGGCGGTATTACCGCGCATTACGCAGTTGAAGGCCAAGAGTTTTATGGTTTCCCATTATCAGAAATACTCCCATACTCGGTCACTCGTACTTGGCATACTCAACTAGCGGTATTTTGGATTGCCACAGCTTGGTTAGGCACAGGGCTGTATATCGCGCCAGCACTATCAGGATACGAGCCTAAGTATCAACGCTTAGGAGTAAACATTCTGTGGGGCGCATTAGTTGTTATCGTACTCGGTTCTATGGCCGGTGAATGGCTTGGCGTACAACAATACTTTGATCTGGACATGAACTTCCTATTCGGTCACCAAGGATATGAATACATTGATTTAGGTCGCGTTTGGCAAGTGTTATTGCTGGCGGGCTTATTAATTTGGTTAGCGTTAGTGACCGCATCAATGCGTCCAGCCTTAAAAGTCAGCAACGACATGCAACCGGTGATTTGGGTTCTGTATGCCTCTTGTGTCGCGATTGGCTTATTTTACGGTGCCGGCCTGTTTATGGGCAAACACTCAAACCTAGCGATTGCTGAATACTGGCGTTGGTGGGTGGTGCACTTGTGGGTTGAAGGCTTCTTTGAAACATTTGCCACCTCTGTCATTGCGCTTATGTTAGTTCGCTTAGGTCTTATCCGTGCCCGCAGCGCCAATGGTGCAGTATTGTTCTCAACGGTAGTGTTTTTAACCGGCGGCTTAATCGGTACTTTACATCACTTATACTTTACCGGTACCCAAACTTCTGTCATTGCATGGGGTGCTATCTTCTCGGCGCTTGAAGTCGTGCCGCTAGCGTTAATTGGTTTTGAAGCCATGGAAACCTATCGCTTACGTAAAGCAAGTCCTTGGATGGAACGTTATCACTGGGCGATTATGTTCTTTGTGGCCACTTCATTTTGGAACTTGATTGGCGCTGGGGTATTAGGTTTCTTAATCAATCCGCCTATTTCGTTGTACTTTATTCAAGGCTTAAACACCACTGCAACTCATGCTCACGCTGCGTTTATGGGAGTGTATGGCATGCTAGGCATAGGGCTAATGCTATTCTGTCTTCGTGGATTAACTGGCAATATGCAATGGAACCACAAATACCTTAAAGGGGCATTCTGGACGCTCAATATTGGTTTAGCGGCAATGGTATTTATGTCGCTACTGCCTGTGGGTATCGTGCAATTTTTTGCGGTTATTGACCACGGCTACTGGTATGCCCGTTCACCAGCGGTGATCCATAGCGACTTGGTTGAAAACCTCGTCTGGATGCGAATGTTTGGTGATATTATCTTCAGTATTGGTGGGTTATTGATGGCGGCGTTCTTATATGACCTTATCAAGAAAGCTATCGTCAGCAAAGGGGCAAAAGCTAACCAAGCTGCCGTATTAACCAATAGCTAAGCTATACATTGATAAACATGTTTTGATAAATATCATATAAGGGGCCATCGAGGCCCCTTTTTGTATCAAGATTATGCTCTTTACCCTTGTTGTTATATTCACACTTGTCATAATGACATCACCCTGTAGTTAACTGGAGTTTGACATGGCATTGAGTCAAGCAGACTTAACCCGTATCGCACTTGATATTACCGCTAACTTGTCTAATCGCGATCGTTTTTCACGTTTAGTCACCACAGTAAGAGAAACCCTCGATTGCGATGCGGCGGCGCTATTATCATTTCAAGGTCATCAATTTACCCCTTTGGCGATTGATGGACTCAGTGCTGATGTACTGGGGCGGCGGTTTATTTTAAACGAACACCCAAGGCTTGAAGCCATTGCCAGAGCGGGTGATATCGTAAGATTTCCTGCCGACAGCGAACTTGCCGATCCTTACGATGGCTTAATTCCTAATGTAGAAGGTAACTTAAAAGTACATGCCTGTATTGGCCTACCATTATTTGCCAATGAACAACTCATTGGCGCATTAACCATTGATGCCATCGATCCCCATAAATTTGATCAATACAGTAATCATCAGTTACGCAGTTTTAGCGCCATTGCGGCAGCGTCTCTAAACAATGCATTACTGATTGATGAGCTTGAAAAACAAGCGAGCAACCTTACAATCCCCGACGCAAAACCATCAGGACAACTTAACCCAGACACCGAAATAATCGGTCAAGCAGATAATCTTTTATCGCTGCTTAATGAAGTTAATGTGGTCGCGGCAACTGAACTCAATGTGTTGATTTTAGGAGAAACGGGTACGGGTAAAGAGCTGATAGCTAAAGCTATCCATCAACATTCAGTGCGAGCCAATAAGCCCCTGGTATATTTAAATTGTGCCGCGCTGGCTGAATCCGTTGCCGAAAGTGAACTCTTTGGTCATGTCAAAGGCGCCTTTACTGGCGCCATTAGTCATCGTAGCGGCAAATTTGAAATGGCTGATAAAGGCACATTATTTTTGGATGAAATTGGTGAACTCGCGCTTAACTTGCAAGCCAAGTTACTGCGAGTACTACAATTCGGAGATTTACAGAAAGTCGGCGATGATCGCAGTCTAAAAGTGGATGTGCGTATTATTGCCGCGACCAACAAAGATCTCAAAAGCGAAGTATTAGCAGGTCGATTTAGAGCCGACTTATATCATCGCTTAAGCGTGTTTCCCATTGTCGTACCACCGCTAAGAGAGCGCCAGCAGGATATTCACTTGTTAGCAGGCTTTTTTATCGAGCGCTATCGCCAACAGTTACACTTAACTCATTTAGGGTTAGAACCTGCATCACTGCAATTACTTGAACAATATGATTGGCCTGGTAACGTGCGAGAACTTGAACATGCTATCCATAGAGCCGCCGTATTAGCCAAATCCCAAAGCCAAAAAGATGGCATGTGTATGATTAAAAATAGCCATTTTGAATTTGCAGATACCTCGCACTCTGTTGCGTTCTCATACAAAAAACTCACGGTTAAACAGTCGATAACCTCTTTACCACAAACAAGCTTACGCGATGCAACCGATCAGTTTCAAAATCAATATATTCAACAAATATTTACCCAACAAGGGAGTAATTGGGCTGCAACCGCACGCCAATTGCAAATCGACTCAGGTAACTTACATCGGCTTGCTAAACGCTTGGGATTAAAATAGCCAAAGTGAAAAAATGAGTTGAATTATTAGGCGTAATAAGTGAGGATGCGCCCTAATCATCTGTACAAATGACCTGTACAAAATAGTCATGCTTGGTAAGATATTGTAGTCTGACTAACTTAACGCCTGTTTTTAGGAATGATATAACCCTTATGATAAATTCGTTACGCGCTTCGTTAATTGGAGCGACTGCCATTATATTAAGTTTTTCCTGTGCAGCAGTTGAATATCGTCTACCTGCCAAAGGCAGCAATTTAGTGGGTGAAAATCAATATTATGTTGTTCCTGAGGGAAAGCTAACCCTAGAGCAAATTGCTTCAGAATTTCAGCTAGGGTTAACTAACTTATTAGAAGCAAACCCAGATGTTGATCCATTTTTGCCAAAAGTCGGTAGTACTTTATTGATCCCACATCAGTTAATTCTACCTAACACTAAGCATGAAGGTGTGGTGATTAACAGCGCTGAAATGCGTTTATATTATTTCCCTAAAGGAAAAGACACTGTTGAAGTATTGCCTATCGGTATTGGTCAAATTGGTAAAGACACCCCAGAAAATTGGGTGACAACAATACAACGAAAACGGGCAAACCCAACTTGGACACCCACCGTTAACATTCGTAAATCTTACGCTGCAAAAGGGATAACATTACCGGCAGTATGGCCTGCTGGCGCTGATAACCCAATGGGTTTATTCGCACTCTATGTGGGTAACTTATATGCTATTCATGGCACTAATGCCACGTTTGGTATTGGTTTGCGGGTAAGTTCTGGTTGTGTTCGTTTGCGTGATGAAGACATTGAATATTTATTTAACAGCATACCTGTTGGCACTCGCGTTGAGTTTATTAACCAACCGATTAAAGCCACTGAAGAGCCTGATGGTAACCGTTATCTAGAAGTGCATGAGCCACTATCACGCACTCAAGCTGAATTTGATTCACAAGAGCCCGTGGCATTATTATTAGATAAGCAAATAACTCGCTTTATTGCTCACCCAGACACTGACTCATTCACATTAAAGCGTTTGCTTGAACAACGCACCGGAATGCCAACTCGGATTAATCCGTAAGCATTAACCCATAAAGGTGTTTGGATTTCTGCAGACATAACAACAATGGCTTTGTTAATTCAGTAAACACTGTGATTAACAAAGCCATTTTTTATAAGCTTGATAGCAAAAATTATGACTTAACCTCAACTCCGGATAAGAGATGAGGTTACTTATCAGGTGTGCTTATGGTCGACCCGCTCTGCTCTACATTATCGTTATCATTCACATTCTGACTATCACCGAGTGCCTCAGTGGTTTTCGTTAACGCAGGTAAATCTTCCATGGACATGTTTAAGTCAGTTTGATCTACATTGATTAACGCTTCGCTCTGCTTAGCCAATTCCGCAGAGTCTTCTGTGACACTCGATGTTGGTTGCAGATATTGCGCCACGTTAGCTTGAGTGATATCAAAAGATAGCGCTTGGTCATTATCTAGCGCCAAACTGATTGTGGGCTGTAATACTACGCCAGCAATAATCACGATGGCAGCAACTGCCGCGTAAGTGAATTTTTTACGGGCATAAAAAGGTGAATGGGCTGCAGTAACGGCACTCGATTGATGTGAATGTTGATATGACGGTTGATCTGATGTTGGTTCGTCAGCTTGAGGTAACCCCAACGCATCGGGTCCCTTGGTGCGCATACCGATAAATTGGCCACCATCATAAATTTCCATTTGATGGCTCGACACCTCACCTTCAACAATGCCCGAGCTGACAATGACTAACTTATTACAATGTAATTTGCCTTTAAATAAACCCGAGACACGCATCTCTTGACAAAAAACGTCACCTTCAACCACACCACCCAGCTCAATTTTTATTTGATCAGTTGAATTAATGGTACCTTTAGTTTGGCCTGCGACAATGGCAGGGCCTTGGATGCGGACATCGCCTTCCAATGCCATATCGGCACCAATATAGGTCATCCCCTTATTTTTATTATTCATTTCTAGGTCCTTGTTAGGATTAATGCTCAGGGTTAATGCTCAGAGTTAATGATTTGTTATTTTTTGTCACGAGAGCTTAAAGGAAATGCACACCATAATAAAGAGAACCGTTAATGGTATACTACCCAGGTCAACAATTTACCTTAAGTGTTATGTCTCCATTACAAGCCTACCAGCAGCGCGTTCAACAAAATATTGTTGATGATCCCGCGCAACATCAAGCAATACTCGCCTTAGATTCGCTCTATCAGCAATATACTTCAGCACAACCGGTCATTCGGGGCTTATATTTGTGGGGGGATGTCGGCCGAGGAAAAACTTTTTTGATGGATTTGTTGTATCAGGGCCTGTGTGATCGGAGCGAGTGTGGTGGGTTACTTAAAGCAAAAAAAACGGTATTACGCCTACACTTTCATCGTTTTATGGCCATGCTCCACCAGCAATTAAATCAGACATCGGGGATCCGCGATCCCTTAACTCATATTGCTAAGCAGATCGCGGCGAAATACTCTGTAATTTGCTTTGATGAGTTTTTTGTATCTGACATTGGCGATGCTATTTTACTGGGCCGATTATTTGAAACCTTATTTCAATCAGGCGTGACCTTAGTAGCAACCTCAAATGTGCCCATAGTGGACTTATATAAAAATGGTTTACAGCGCGATCGTTTTTTACCGACGATCGATCTCCTGCTTAAATACACCCAGACAATCCATTTAAACGGCCCTGTTGATCATCGTTTACCAACCAATGCCGCAACACTATCTGCAATTGCAACGCCAGCAGCTTGGCTGAAACTGCCTTCATCAACGAAGCCTGAAGCCGTTTTTCAACGATTATGTCAACAATATCCACAAGCTAATGCCAGCATCATAAGTCATCCAGATTCAATTGAGGTTTGTCATCGCGATATTGCCATTGCGGCCCAATATGGACAACTTGCTTGGTTTGAATTTTCAGCCTTGTGCCAAGGTCCGCGATCGGCATTGGATTATATTGAACTGGCGGGACAATTTAGCCATATTTTACTCAGCAATGTGCCTACATTAGGCGGCGAAGTACGCAGTTGGATTAAAGCGCGCGGCACTGAAGATGGCGCGGTAGCGACGACCACAGGCGAAAGACAACTGGCGTATGCCAGTGAAGACGATCCCACTCGGCGCTTTATCAGTTTAGTGGATGAACTCTACGATCAAAAAGTGAGGTTAATCCTCAATAGCCATTCCAGCTTAGAAGATTTGTATCTAAATGGGGCATTACAGTTTGAGTTTCGACGCACTTATAGTCGCCTTATTGAAATGCAACAATGGGCGTAAAATAAGCCTGTATGACTAAGGCTAACGGTGCTTAGTCACCTAGCGCTAGACTAAGATGCTTGGTAATTTTCAACGTCATTAAAACGACGTAAGAAGTTGTCAAGGGCATCACTGGTCGGATATTCGAACTGATATTTATTGTGAAAAAACACCGTTAAGCTGACCTGAGCGTCAGATAAGGTAATAGTATAACCATCATGGTCTGTTTGCGCGCTAATGCCACATAACCAATAATCATGGCCAAAATGACCGTCTTCAATGGCACGCTTTTCGCCATGTTGGGTGACTTTGTTAAATACTTTTAACGCACGGTGAATATCAATTTCATTTTTCATGTCATGCTCTGCTGTTAATTTTTTATGTTGCTATTTAAAGATACTATACGCCGATTGCCTTTAATAGATCAGCCCTCAATAGATCAGTATTTAATAGATCAGTTTTTAATAGGCCAGTCATTAATCGATCTGCACTAAATAGATCAGTCATTAATCGATCTGCATTGAATAGATCCCTCAGTAATCGATCTGCACTAAATAGTTCAGTCATTAATCGACCTACATTGAATAGATCCCTCAGCAATCGATCTGCATTGAATCGATCAGTCCTTAATCGAACGGCTTAGTTTAAAGCGGCTCAGTATTGCAGTTTCTTTTTCAGTTAAAACATTTCCATTTGTTAACACAACAAGGCAAAATCACCATACTTTATAACAGACTGAACCTATACCATGCCTGATATTGTGATTGCCTTTTTTGCCCTAGGTTTGCTTGCTGGACTGATCAAATCAGATTTAAAAGTCCCTAAAGCCACCTACGAAACCCTGTCCATCTTGCTAATGCTGACGCTAGGACTTAAAGGCGGAATGGCACTGCATGGTGAAACCAAAAATTTAGCGATCACTGAATTACTGTCTATTATTGCACTTGGGTTTATTATCCCACTGACTCTTTACCCTTTGCTTCGAAAATTAATTCAATTACCACAAAAAGAAGCCATTAGCATTGCGGCCCATTATGGCTCAGTCAGTGCGGGAACATTTGCCGTGGTGATGACCATGGTCGATCAATCTCAATGGCCTTTACGACCTGAAACAACATTGTATCTGGTGTTACTTGAACTGCCTGCGATTATTATCATGTTATGGCTACATCGTTATTTACAAGCCAAAACCGCAGGAAATAGTCAACACGCTTCGGCTGGCAGCGTATTGCACGAAGCCCTGACAAGTCGCGGAGTTGTGTTGCTCTGTGGTGGGGTGGTCATAGGCTGGATATATGGCTCCAGCGGCATGGCACCACTCACACCAATGTTATTGGCGGGTTTTAAAACCTTGTTAGCACTATTCTTATTAGAAATGGGGATTAGTACCGCTAAAGTGTGCTTACCGATCCCATACAAGCAATGGCGTTTATTATTATTTGCAGCGGTCATTCCATTTGTACTGGCTTGGGCGGGTATCGGTTTAGGGGTGTTACTTGATTTACCCTCTGGCAGTATTTTGGTGCTTGCAGCCCTAAGTGCCAGTGCATCTTACATTGCGGCTCCTGCAGCAATTAAGGCGGCGATACCGGATGCGAATATCGGCTTGGCTATGTTGGCGTCGCTGGGGATAACGTTTCCGATTAACGTATTAATAGGCCTACCCGTCTACCAATTGTGGATTGCGCAGATACTAGGGTAAACCGTTATAAATTAGCTTAACGCCCATATTATTTGAACCAAAACGAATGCCTCAAGTGAGTATTGGTTTATCTCATCCGGTATTATTTAGCCTGATGATGAGCGGCTTTATCAACCAACATCGCGTTATCGACGTTAAGCTGATAATGGTATGAAGTTAATCACGGCTTTGCTGGTCGATGCACCACAGCTTTACTAATACGCGTGGCGCTAAGGCTTGCTGTATCCAAGCTGATGTTGAACCACCTTCTGCTCAAAACGCGCTAATACCTTGCAGGTTAATGGCATGACCACAACATGAAATATCTTGGTGGATTTCGCATACCTCTTCACATTGCACAGACTTAAATCATTAGCACTGGGAGTCGATTAAACTTATCAACCCAATCGATGCTGAAAACCGCTGTTAACTGACGAGATATCAACCTGGATCCATTTAATTAACCGTCAACCCCTAAAATATGATTATAAATCTCCACCACACTTTCTGTTTTTTGCTGCACGCTTTGCTTGGATAATTTACTGGGTAATTGTTGCAATGTCAGTTCATGATTCTCGTCGCGGAGCCAGCAATAGGTTTGAGTTAACTGCTGGGCTTGCATGATAGGCAATAACTCCAACTCAGCTAATACTTCAAATATACGCACATTATCAGACCAAATGGTTAACTCTTGATATTGGTAGGCATAGGCTAAGACTAGGTACTGAGCGATAAATTCGATGTCAGCAATCCCACCAGCACTCTGTTTTAAATCAAATTGCCCTGGCTCAACGCGGAGCAAGTGCTCACGCATTTTGATACGCATGTCCCTGACGGCTTTGGCCAATACCACTTTATCTCGCTCTATTTGCAAGACTTGCGAGCGTAGCTCACTAAAGCGTCCTGCCAGCGAATAATCACCAAACACAAAACGAGCCCGCACTAAAGCTTGATGCTCCCACGTCCAGGCTTCTTGTTGTAAATAGGCACCAAAATGCTCAATTTCACTGACTAACAAGCCAGATGCGCCAGAGGGTCGTAAACGCATGTCGACTTCATATAATTCACCCGAGGTTGTGCGGGTGGCAAATAAATGCACAATTCGCTGCGCCAGTTTTAAGTAAAAGTAGCCATTGTCGATCGGGCGTTTGCCATCTGTAGTGCCAGAACCGGTATGACCGTGTAAAAAAACCAAATCTAAATCAGAACCATAACCTAGCTCAATGCCACCGAGTTTACCGTAACCAATCACCGCAAACCCCATGTTGCTAGGGCTAGTTTCCTCGGGAATACCGTGGCGAGACGCCACTTGATGCCAAGCTTGCAGCACGACTTGCTCGATAATGGCTTCGGCTAAAAAGGTTAAATGATCACTTACCTGCATCACAGGTAAAACGCCAGTCACATCGGCGGCAGCAATCTTGAGCTGTTGAGACAATTTAAACTGCCGCAACGCTTCCATTTGCTGTTCCATGTCATCTTCTGGTACCCGTAACAAGTACTGACGTAATTCGCTAGGGTAATCATCAATCGAGGTAATGTCATACAGCTGCGACGGATCAATTAACTCATCTAGCAGCATCGGGAAATTGGCCAGCTCGCGCGCAATCCAAGGACTTGCACAGCACAAACTGACTAACTGCTGTCGAGCGCCCGGGTTTTCACACAAAAGCTCTAGATAAGTGGTACGGGTTAAGATTTTATCCAGCACTTTTGACACAGGTTTAAACGCTTGACTCGGTTTAACTTGATTGACTAATTCTTCCAGCAACTTAGGCATTAGCTTATCGAGCGTTTCACGTCCTCGCGGCCCGATAGAACGTTTGGACACCGTTTGATGCCACTCATTTAATAGTGGCCATAATTCGGCATCATCGATTTGTTGCTCTTGCAACAAGGCATTAGCGTGTTCATCTTGCTGAATATTCCAAAATAAACAGGTCCAATGATCATTATGTTCGTGGCTGTCAGCCCCGCCTACTGTGTCATTGAAGTGACCATGAATGGTTGCCATCGCCTTGTTGATTTTTTGGCGAAGTGCCGCTTCGTCTTCTACCCCTAGCGGGTAACATAAACGCTGCCAATCGAGTTCATTATTGGGCAGGGTTTGCGTTTGTTTATCGTCAATGGCCTGCAATAAATTCTCCACGCGACGCAATAAAATATAACTGTGTTTAAGCTCATCGACGGCTAAATATTCCAACTGCCCTAGGCTGTACAAGGTATCAATGGCGCCAAATAAACTTTGCTGTCGCAATGCAGGCTCGCGTCCGCCACGGATCAACTGAAAACTTTGCACCACGAATTCGACTTCACGGATCCCGCCAGCACCAAGCTTAATATTGTCAGTTAACTGACGACGCCTAACTTCTTGGGCAATCAGTTGCTTCATTTTACGCAGTGATTCAATGGCAGAAAAATCAATATAACGCCGATAAACAAACGGGCGTAATAAATCATGGAGCTCGTCACAATAGCCCGACCAAGGACCAAGCACTCGCGCTTTGACCATGGCATAACGTTCCCAATCGCGACCTTGCTCTTGGTAATAGTCTTCTAACCCACTAAAGCTGACCACCAAAGGACCACTTTCACCATAAGGACGTAAACGCATGTCGACCCGAAATACAAATCCATCTACAGTCACTTGGTCGAGTAGATTAACCAAACGCTGGCCCATGCGAATAAAAAATTGTTGATTGTCCTGAGTCCGTCGACCGCCAACGGTTTCACCATGTTCTGGAAAGGTAAAAATTAAATCGATATCAGATGAAAAATTAAGCTCACGTCCGCCTAATTTCCCCATCCCCAAAATCAATAAAGGTTGTGGCTTACCTTCTGCACTCATCGGTGTACCGTATTGCTTACACATCTCTTGGTATAACCAATCTCGCCCAGCAATAACCAATGCCTCTGCTAATGCAGACAAATCGAGTAATGACTCTTCGACTGGGGTGTAATTTAAAAAATCACGCCACGCTAAGCGAACCATTTGCACATTACGATAACGACGTAAAACCGATTTAACTTGTTCTTGTTGCGTTAATTCCGCTAACAGCGAATGTAACCCAGCATCAAACTCACTGCGCACAACATCATCTAATAAGCCATTAAATAACTGCACAATCCATTCTGGATGACGGCAAAGTTGCTCTCCCATATAATCACTCAAGCCAAATACGGTCTTTAACTCTTGCTGTTGCACGGCGGTCAGTGCTGTTTTAGCTTCAGGCCAAACATCACAGAGTCTTAACCAGTAACGATCTGCACTGGCTAACATCGCGGCAGATAATACCTTGTCACCTTGGTTTTGCATGGCAATAATGATCCCTAAAGAAATGAGTGTTGGACATATTATGTCGCGAGTGGTATATCTATCAGTCAGTCTAATGTTCAGATTAATATCATTGACACCCAGATTACTATAACCTGTGTCATATTGAATTAGCACATGAAAAATCTACATTTGGAGAAAACATGGTAGGTCACCTCCCCCGTGTACTCACATTGATAACCGTATTGTTTGTCACGTTAACCCTTGGCGGTTGCGGTGATAACAGACCGGAACAAATTGCTCAGTACCAGCAACTTGCCCAACAACGTCTTGATCTGTTGGCTAGTTCGCTCAACAACAATCAGCTGCGTAATGCGACATTACTCAAACAATACTGCCGTATTCTCGCTCAGCGTCAATCCGATTTAACCCCATTGCTGGAAGAGTTGGCTAAAGATGCTGGCACAGAAGGTCCAATGTTTACGTCATTAACCCGTCGTAATAAAGACTTAAACAACAGCGCTAACTTTATTGATTTAGACCAGCAATTAGCTGAAGCACAGAATATTTATCAAGCCGCCGACAGCAGTTTGTATAACGATATGCTGTCCGATCCCGTCAATGTAGTTGCCGATATGTCTAATGGGCAACTGGCCAGAGTCAATGCTATCAGCCGTGAAGCTGAAGCGCTGGCAAATGGCTCCGAAGGCAGTGGTGCTGGTAGTCAGCTGGTGGGCAATCCGTCTTACGGTAGTTGGCAAAATAATTCAAGCGGCACCTCAATCTGGGCTTGGTATGGCATGTATGCGATGTTTTCTAACTTCTCTCGTCCAATAGGTTACGGTCGTTGGTCAGGTAACCGTGGCTACAGCTACTACAATGATGTAGGACGTTACCGTTACACATCACCAAGCCAAGCGACCTCGCAAGCAAAAACCTTTGAACAAACCAAGAAACGTTTTAACAGCCAAGGGAAACGATTCGATAGCCCTTATGCCAAAACTCGAACAGGCTCAACAAGCTTGTCACGTCAAAGTGCGAGCGTACCCAAAGCCAGTAGCACTACCCAAAGCGCGAGTAGAAAATTCCGTTCGAGCTATTCAAAAGACAGTAGTTTCCGTAACTCAAGCAGCCGCACTAGTCGCGGTGTTAGCCGTGGAAAATAGGTAAGGACTCACCATGACATTTTTTCAAGAATATGGCTTAACTCAACATTTGGCGATTATTTTAGCCATTGATTTAACCATCGCTATAATTTTACTGGCGTTGATGCGTTATTTGCAAGGTTGGAGCATTAAAGTCAATAGCAGTGCTGAGCTTGCAGAGCGCGACAATTTTGCGTTTGGTATTAGTACCGCAGGTGCGATCGCTGCATTAGGGATTGTGCTTACAGGGGCCATCACTGGCGAAGCTGCACCGTCTTATTTAACCGAAGCTATTGGCATGTCGGCTTACGGCTTGTTTGGCTTAGTGCTAATTAAATTAGGCCGGTTTTTACATGATAAAATAGCCTTAAATGAATTTGCTAAGAACGATGAAATTCTTAAAGGTAATGTCTCTGTTGCTGTGGTTGACGCCGCGGCTGCCATTGCCACTGCGATTATTATTCGCGCAGTATTAATGTGGGCAGAAGATCTTACCCTAGATACCTTTATTGGTATTTTTAGTGCATTTTTAATCTCACAATTGATGCTAGTCATACTCACTCGATTACGTGAAAAACGTTATGCTAAACGTAATCAAGGCGCCTCAATGCAACAAGCATTAACCCAAAATCAAACCGCATTAGCACTACGTCACAGCGGCTATATGATAGCGATGGCGTTAAGCTTTAAAGCGGCCAGCCATTTCATTGTTTATGACCCAAGCGCCCATTTAAGCAACATTATTAGTTGGTGCGTTTTTTCACTGATCATGCTGGTGGTGTTATCGCTGTTGATCGCCATAGTGAAAAAACTGGTGTTAGCCGGTATCAATCTGGCTGAAGAAGTTGAAAAACAACACAACATTGGTATTGCAGCCGTTGAAATGGCAATTAGTATTGCTGTTGCTCTTATTCTTACGGCGTTAATGGCTTAATTTATGACAACACCTTTGCTCGATGATCTTCCCGTTAACACAACACCGGGGGACCCACAGCAAAGTTCCCTTCCCTCCCGTGAAGTATCGTGGCTTGATGATGCCTTATTGCTCGGCATCATGGCCTCGCTGGCGGGATGCGGTCTTATTTATGAATACTTATTATCGCACTATGCGGGGCGTATTTTAGGCGCGCTAGAAGCCGCTATTTACACCATGATAGGTTTGATGATTGTGTCTATGGGCGTAGGAGCATTTGCCGCCCGTAAAATAAAATGCGCATTCACAGGCTTTGCCATGCTCGAGTTAACAGTAGCACTGTGCGGCTCGTTTGCCATTATTGTTACCGCTGCGGTCATTGGGTTTGGCCAACAACTTCCTTTAGCTATAGCCAATACGCTGGGTCTGCCTCCTGATCATTTACCCAATGGCGGCTTTATTGCTGGCCTGCAAACCCTCAGCAAATACTTACCTTATGTATGGGGTGTATTGCTTGGGTTAATGATTGGTATGGAAATTCCGCTTATTGCTCGCGTTCGGCAATCCTTATCTGAAGCGCACTTACTGCATAATGCCGGCACCATATATGGTGCCGATTACATTGGTGCAGGTATAGGCGCGGCTATTTGGGTCGGCTTTATGCTAGCCATTGATATTCAATTAGCGGCTGCGCTAACCGCAAGTGTTAATTTACTCGCTGGACTAGTATTTATTTGGCGCTTTTGGGCCAAAATTCGTCATGTTAAATGGCTGCTTATTGGCCATATTATTGCCAGTGTTGTGATTGGAATTTTAGCGGTTAAAGGCCCTAATTGGGAACAACATTTTAATAATCTATTGTATAAAGATCATGTAGTGTATGCCAAAGCAACCCGGTTCCAGCAGCTCAACTTTACTGAGCGTTTACGTGGTGGAGGGTTAGCGCCAGTTTATAATTTATACATCAATGGGCGTTTGCAATTCTCTAGTAGCGACGAGCATATTTACCACAGCTTTTTAGTTCATCCAACATTAGCGGCCAGTGCCCGGCACAATAACGTGCTCATTATTGGCGGCGGCGATGGTTTAGGCTTAAAACAAGTGCTCAAATGGCAACCTAAAGCGGTTACATTGATGGATTTAGATCAAGACTTGTTGAGCTTATTTACATCACCGCCAGCAGATATGCCGCAACGTTTGAGCGATGCATTACTAGCATTAAATGGAAATTCGTTAAACGATCCACGATTAACGCTGGTCGTTGACGATGCGTTTAATGGGGTTGATAAGCTGATCCAAAAAGGCCAAATGTTTGATGCCATCATTGTTGACTTACCCGACCCAAGCCATCCTGACTTAAACAAACTCTATTCGGATTTATTTTACCGAAAACTCAATGAGCTGCTCAGCGCCGATGGTGTCATCACAGTGCAATCAACCTCCCCCTATCATGCACGCAAAGCGTTTATGTCTGTTGGCAAGACACTGACTGCAGCAGGATTTAATGTAAAACAGTATCATCATAATGTGCCTAGCTTTGGTGAATGGGGCTGGAGCATGGGCAGTAAAATGGGCAAAAACCCACAACAACGACTCGCGACATTACAGACACTACCAGTGCCAGAAGAATGGTTAACCCCAGGCTTAATCAAGGCTTCATTTGAATTCCCGGGTGATTTTTATGATGATATCGATAGCATTAACGTAAACGAAATTGGTTCATTACAGCTGTATCATTACCACCTAGCAGCTTGGTCAGAATATGAAGTAATTAATCTTTTTTAATTGAACCAGATAGCGCTTGACATATTATGTCTAGATGCTATCGTTACTCACAGACATAATATGTCAATTAAGGACAAATATGAACATCCATACCATTGCAAGTCACCTAAATGGACTTTGCGATCAAAGCAAAACCGGTTTTCAGTTTGATTGTTATCCGATTGACGGTGATGTTGAAGTGTTACAAGTCAATATTGTCAGCCGTGAAGAAATTCCGGTGTTTGTATCAGTAACTGACAACCAAATATTGTGTATCAGTTATCTGTGGGGCGAAAACGAAGTAAACCAAGATCGCCGCGCTGAAATGTTTGAGACCATGTTAGAGCTCAACATTCCAATGCCATTATCATCATTTGCGAAAATCGATGATAAATATGTGGTTTACGGTGCTTTGTCTGTGCAATCAAGCATGGAAGAAATTGAACAAGAATTAGCCGTTCTGTCAGACAACTGTCTGGAAGTTATCGACGAACTCGTCGAATTTTTAAACTAAGGAGCCAATTATGGGCATTCTAAACAAGATTCTTACAGCGTTTCGTGGTGGTGCAACCGAAGTTGGCCAGACTGTCGTTGACGCAAACTCAACCCGTATTTTTGAACAAGAAATTCGTGATGCAGAAAAGCATTTAACTCGCGCAAAGCGTGAGTTAACTGATGTCATGGCAAAAGAAATGCAGGCCAGTCGTGAAATTGATCGCTTAAAGCGCAGCGTTACCGAACACGAGGGTTATGTGGCCCAAGCGCTAGACAAAGGTAATGAAGCATTAGCTATTGAAATTGCTGAAAAGATTGCTCAGTTAGACGAAGAGTTATCCGAACAACAAACTGCCAATGACAGCTTTAGTTCCCATGCGCTGCGTTTAAAAGACTTAGTCAAAAAGACCGAGCGTCAGTTAAATGATTACCAACGTCAATTAACCATGGTTAAAACCACTGAAAGCGTGCAAAAAGCAACCGCGACTATTACTGACTCGTTTGCCTCAAGCAACTCTAAACTGCTTAATGCTAAAGATTCACTTGAGCGTATCAAAGCACGTCAACAGCAGTTTGATGACCGCTTAAAGGCGTCAGAAACATTAGCGGATGAAAGTAGCGACAAGTCATTACATGCCAAACTAGCTCAAGCAGGTATTGGTGAGCAAAAGTCGAATGCCAATGCCGTGTTAGATCGCATCAAAGCACGAAAAGGCTAGGCGAATATGGGATTTCTTAGCGGCCTATTTGGCAAAAAAGAAGCCCCGAAGCGCCAGCTTGACCATCCCAATAAACTGCTCAAGGGTGATATGATCACCTTTGATGACAGTTTTGCTTTGCCCACGCAATTGCGTGGGCAACAGCTTAAGGTTGAGGGTATTCATACTTATGAATACCAGCGCTCGCAGCTTTGTGAATTCTTATTACGTGGCCATAGCGGCAGCGCAATTTATTTATCCTATATAAAAGAAGATGAACCCTACTTAAGTATTTCAATGAAAATCAATCGCGCGGAGGTTGAACAATTGTTTGATCTTGAGGCCTTTGCTGAAATATTTGAAGAACCAGGCAAAGCAACACTCAGCGTGCAAACGCTTCCCGCCGAGCTAAGTGCTGAGTGGGATAAATGGCTTAGTGATGAATATCATCAAGTCGAATTTGGCTGTTTTGGTTATTTTCATCGTCAAGATTATCGAGACCTTAAACCGCCTCAAAATGACGATGATGCCCGCGGTGAAGGATTTGAAGGCTATAGTTTAGTTAATTCTGATGACTCTCACGCCGTGGATATTGAAGTTTACGAAAGTGGAGATACCGAAGTGATGTTAACTTTATATCGACCACTGACCGATATTAGAGAGTACTGGCCAGCAAGCTGATACAGCTAGGAGACGATTTTCGAATGAGCTCAGGCAAACCGTTACCAGAGAAATGGCTTAAAAACCAACAAGCGGCAAAAGCGACTCAAGTGGCTTTTGATCTGGACGAGAAGTTTCAATACTCTATCCGAAAAGCGGCCTTAGACAAAGGCGTAAGTCCTTCAGACCAAATCCGCACTATACTCGGACTGTCAGTATCTAAACGTCCTAAACGCCCCCGTTTGACCGTATCATTAAATGCTGAAGACTACGTGATTTTAGCGCAAAGATACGGTTTAGAGAGTGAATCACAGCTGGAAATCAAGAAACGGGTATTAGATGACCTAGTCCATTTTGTTGATACTAAATCAGCAAAATAAACACGGTTTTACGCTAATTATGCCAAATAAAAACAACGCACTAGACTCCTGTCTTGTGCGTTTTTTTGTTATGATAAAGCTAATCAATTAACAAAGCCTATCGGTTAACGAACGTAAGCGGACTTAACGACCCCTAACGCTGGATAAGTGAGGGGATAAATCGTTAAAAACGGTTTGGTTTTAAGTCTGCAATATTAAGCTTTCCATGTGTTTTGCCAACAAGGTGTATTGACGTATCAATAGCGGGCTTATTGTTAGTTGATACCACTCCGGTCGCGCAACAAAGGCTATTTGATAACCATTTATTATCCAGAGTTGAGGTTAACTACATGCTTGGATCTAAAGCTTGGTCGCTAAAAAATGTCGATGGTCCTAGTCCGTTCGAACTTGCGATGATGGTGTTATCATTAGTGTCAGTGGTCATAGTGCTCACCATTACCTTTGGTCGATTAGACGCCGAAACCAACAAAGTGCTGCTGTATATCGACAGTGCAATATGCATGGTTTTTATGAGTAATTTTTTTGTTGGCTTATTTAAAGCACGCAGTAAAACCTACTACCTCCAGCATCACTGGATAGACTTTATTGCCAGCATCCCTGCCATTGAACCATTGCGATTTGCACGCATATTCCAAATATTACGCGTGATCCGACTGATCCGCATGAGCCGATCTTTATTAATCCCATTATTGCGCCAACGAAAACAAACAACGCTAGCCAGTTTACTGGTGGCAATGATATTAATTTTGGCCGCCGCATCGGTGCTTATTTTATTGGTAGAAAGTGCAGAACCTAACGCCAACATCCAAACCGCAGAACAAGCAATTTGGTGGGCATTAGTGACCATATCAACGGTTGGTTACGGTGATTTTTATCCCGTCACTACGGTCGGTCATATCATTGGTGGACTGGTGATTATCAGTGGTGTTAGCTTTTTTGGGGTTATCTCCGGTTATATGGCATCTGTTTTCGTCGCCCCAGATGAGCAAGAACGTAATGAAGCACAAGAGGCTCAAGAAGCCCATAAAGCAGAAATCAATACCAAGCTAGAATTAGCCCTTGAACGCATGGAACAAAATCAGCAGCAAATGCTCAAAGAGATCACCACATTACGTAACCAACTCAATCAGCGAAAATAATCCCAACTCGGGATAAGAGATTAGATAAAACGATAAAATGGGATTATTTCAAGTCGGCAATATCACACTTGCCATTGATGTTGCTAACAAAGCGCATTGACGCATCTATGGCAAGTCGATGTAATAATAACAGCAGAAAAGAAGAGCGGTTTGATAATCGTTATGATTCTAAACTGAGGTTAAATATATAAAGCCCAAAGTAATCACTTACTTTGGGCTTTATATTTGCAGCTAAACAACGGTCAAGCTAACGATTTACTTTCCAACCAGCTTCTGCCACCAAGATAATGACTCACCACAATTGGCTAGCGGATGATAGCTAGAGTCTAATGCAGGTAAACCAATAATATTATTACAATTTCCTTGCTTAGCCGCGCCTGTTGTGCGGTCAAAATAACCATGGATCACCCCATTAACCGGCAACATACGTAAACTGAGTGGAGGACGTTCACGTAAAAAAGCTTGATACACTGCCATTGCGCCGCTGCTGCCGTACAAACCGGTTTTACTGTTATCGTCTTGACCGACCCAAATTGCCGCTACGTTACGCTCATCAAACCCAGCAAACCATGAGTCACGACTATCATTACTGGTGCCCGTTTTTCCTGCTAAACGCACGCCAGGAAACGCACGGCCTAAGCGTTTAGCCGTACCACTAAGCACCACTTGATTCATCACATATTGGACTAAGTAATCGGTCGCAGGATCAATCGCCATTGACGATGGCACACGACTGACATCTAATGCTTGGTTTTGACTGTCTAACACCGCGGTAATCGATGATAACTTACGGTAACGACCTTCATCAGCAAGGGTTTGATAAACTTGAGCCACCATTAATGGTGAACCATTTACGGCGCCTAACAACATGGATGGATAAGGTGAAATATCATCAGTCCAACCCGACTTTTGCAATGTGTTAGCAACGTTATCCACTCCAACAGCCAAACCGACATTGACTGTCGGAACGTTCATTGAATCTTTAAACGCACTTAATAAAGGTACTTGACCAGTGAACTTTTTATCTACGTTTTTAGGCGACCAGGTTTTACCTTGCTCATTTGTTAGCGTGATCGGTTTGTCATCAATTGGGGTCGCTAAAGTGAATCGATCACCTTGGCGTAATGCACTTGCATACACGAATGGTTTAATTAACGAACCGATTGGACGTCTAATTTCTACCGCACGATTAAAGCCATCATAACTGGGTTGTCTGTCACCCACCATGGCTGCAATACCGCCGGTATATTTGTCCGTTACCACCATGCCAACTTGAATATTTTTAGCCCGTTTATCCAATGACGCCATCGTCGACAATACCGCTTTTTCTGCGGCTTCTTGAGCCATAGGATCTAACGTGGTGTATACCTTCACCCCTGACTGCTGTAATAACGTATCGCCGTAGCGCTCACGAAGTTCTTGCTTTACGACCGCAAAGAAAGCTGGCAATTTTTGGTGTATTGACTTTTTCTCACTGCGTAGTCCTATAGGCGACTCTGCTGCGGCCTTATATTGTGCAACAGTCAATTGGTCATTTTCCATTAATATACGTAGCACCAGATCTCGACGCTCTTGAGCACGATCAGGATTACGCCAAGGATTGTAATAAGAAGGCCCTTTGATCACTGCCACCAAAAAGGCTTGTTGCGACACCGTCAGCTCACCGATTGGGCGACCAAAATAAAATTGTGACGCTAACCCCATACCGTGTACGCCACGCGCCTTATCTTGGCCCATGTAAACTTCATTCAGATAAGCTTCTAGGATTTCATCTTTGCTATAACGAAAATCAATAATCAATGCCATTATGGCTTCACGCACTTTACGAACAATTGAGCGTTCACTGCTTAAAAAGAAATTTTTGGCTAACTGTTGGGTTAAGGTTGATCCACCTTGCACAGTGCGACCGGCAGAAATGTTAACCATAGCAGCACGAGCAATGGCCAGTGGGTTCACGCCGTAATGATCGTAAAAGCTGCGGTCTTCAACCAAAATAAGCGCATCGATGATCATTGCAGGCATCTCTGACGCCGGCACAAATAAGCGGTCTTCACCATTGCCAGCAATAATCCGATCGAGTAATACCGGTTCTAAATGAAATACAGCTAATTCACGTTTATCAGACATGCGGTTAACCGAGCTAACCCCGTCAGAGTCAAAACTGATCATCACTCGCTGTTCAGCTTGATTACCTTCGGGATGTAAAAACGGTCGACGCCATAATTCAATACGAGTGCTAGAGGCTGAAAACTCACCAACTTGACGTGGGTTTGACACTTTACGATAACCCAGTAACTTAAGTTCGGCCATTAACTGAGGATGGTTGATCGCAGCACCTGGATATAATGCCATTGAGCGACTAAAAACTTGGGCAGGCAAATGCCACTTTTGGCCTTCAAACTTTTGCCCAATAATTTGATCTAAATAAATAGCATAAAAGCTCACAACTGCAATACCAACGATTGATAATTTCCATGTGAGAGACCAGAGTTTTTGCCTCCAAGATGGGCCACTGTTTTTTTTGGTTGCCGAAGACTTTTTGGTTTTTTTAGTCATAAATAATGGTTTCGTTTTCCATATAACACTGAATTAATTACATGTTGTTAATAAGCGACATGGCTTATTTACACGCCTGGAGTTTTCTTTTTAGTAAATTTTGTCGCCACAGTATTGACCGGATCATCTGGCCATAAATGCCTTGGGTATCGGCCGCGCATTTCTTTTTTAACGTCTACGTAAGGGCCTTGCCAAAAACTGGCTAAATCCGCCGTCACGGCTAATGGTCGTTGTGCTGGCGACAACAGCTCCATCGTCACGGTCATTTTGCCGTGTAATATTAATGGGCTTTGCGCTAAGCCCAACGCTTCTTGTAACCGTACACTTAATAATGCTCGGCCTTGTTGCTCATGGTTATGATAAAAATGTCCGTCAGCGTCAAGGGGCATCTGGTAACGGATCGGCGCACGAGTCCCCGTAGCCATAGGCCAATGCGTCGGAACCAATTGTTCTAATAATTGTTGCTGTTGCCAGTTGAGTAAGTTTTTCACCAATCCATAAGCACCAACCTTAGCTAACGCAGTCAATGAACGGACGTTGTCTAAATAGGGCCCAAGCCAATCTTCGAGTGTAGCCAACAAGTACTCATCGCTTAAACAAGGCCACTCATGCTCTGGTGCATAGTGTCGAGCTAATTCAACCCGATATTGTAACTGGATTAATACTTCGTCACGATTAAGGATTGTTAACCCTTTTATGCGGATTTGTGCTAATAATGCGGCGGTAATTTGTGCCCGAGCAGGTATAATACCAGTGTCGGTTTTAATAATAACCTCACCGATTTTGGTGTGTTTTTCAGCAAAGAACCGCCCTTTTGCATCATCCCATCCACCTTGAATGTGAGTGGTGACTAACGATGCAAGCTCTGCAGTAAACAAACGTTCATCCAGCCTTGCGGCGAGATAAACTTGCCCAGCATTACGACCTTGAGTCTCTTGGAAGTCAGCAACCACTAACCAAGGTTCATGAGCCAAACTATCATCTGCACTGATCACCACGCCGGTACCATTACTTAATAAAAAGCCCTCATGACCGCGAGCCTTAGCAATACGATCCGGGTAAGCAAGTGCTAACAAATAGCTAATATCACGTGTGGATGCATTACGTATTACGTCACTCACCTGACCTGATATCGATAAGGATTGTTGCCATTGCCTGACTTGCTGTTTAATCTGCCCCTGCAGGGCCTCTGTCAAATAATGATGAATATCAGCGCCTTTTTTAGGCAAGCCACGGGCTTCAATAATGCCAGCCAATACGCATGCCAGTAAACAAAGTTGAGGCTGATCATTATGCCGCGCTAGTTGTTTGGCTTTTAGGAGCATATGCGCTAAGCGCGGATGGCAACCTAATGCATAGGCATCACGGCCCAAAGAGGTTAATTTACGTTGCGGGTCAATCAATTCAAGTTGCTGAAGTAATCGCCAGGCAACTTGCTCGTGGATCGGTGGTGGTGGCGTTAATAATGATAACTCAGCAAATGATGTCACCCCCCAACTGGCACAATCAAGCGCCATTGAAGTCAACTCGGCTTGAGAGATTTCGGGCTCATCGACTTTGCGCATTCGCCCTTGTTCTTCTTGGCTCCATAAACGCACACAATACCCCACAGCTAAACGCCCTGCACGCCCACTACGCTGAATAGCAGAGGCTTGGCTAATGCGCCTGAGCCCTAAGCGTGTCACGCCGGTTTTAGGGTTAAAACTGGCTTCACGTCGATAGCCACTGTCAATAACAAGGGTGATCCCTTCGATAGTTAAGCTCGACTCAGCCACATTGGTGGCGAGGACGATTTTACGTTTACCGGGTTCTGCTGCACGAATGGCTTGATCTTGCTCGGCAGAAGACAAATCGCCGTACATAGGACAGATAAGCCATGACCCATTTAAGCGTTGGCGCAATAACCCTGCAAGTTTGCGGATTTCACCTTTACCGGGCAAAAAGGCTAATATACTGCCTTGTTGATAGGCCGCTAACTGAGTCGACTCAATAGTATTGATAATGACCCGTGACATATGTGTAAGCCACAATTGTTGGCTCGGGCAAGGTTGATACGCTATCTCAACCGCAAAACTGCGACCATCGCTGTGGATCTGCGCGGCGTTGGGCATTAACGTGTCTAAAGGTAAACCGGACAAGGTGGCTGACATGGCGATAATGTGTAAATCGTCACGTAATGATTGCTGCACTTCTAATGCTAACGCCAAGCCTAAATCAGTAGCAAGATGTCGTTCATGAATTTCGTCGAAAATAATCACATCAATCCCGCTAAGCTCAGGATCGTGTTGGATCATTCGGGTCAGAATACCTTCAGTGACTATTTCTAATCGAGTATGTGAACTGACTTTTGATTCACCGCGGACACGATACCCCACCGCTTGTCCAACGGCTTGCCCCAATTGTTGAGCAATAAATTTGGCAACATTTCGGGCCGCTACTCGGCGTGGTTCTAACATGAGAATTTTGCCGCTAATTTCAGGCCAAGCTAACATAGCTAATGGTAATGCGGTTGACTTGCCTGCTCCCGTAGGTGCCTCGAGAATAATTTGTGAGTGGCTAGCAAACCGGGCGCGCAACGGCTCAAGGACGGCTTGAATAGGCAGTGTTATGGCAGCCGATGGTTTGGGGTGCAGTAATGCTTGTTTTGAGGTCAAGAGGGTTAACTTTTACGGCGATTCTCTGGCAGGCATTTTACCCACATTTGAACTAATCTGTCATTAATTGACGATTTCACCTGCAAATTAATTAACGTCACTCAGCGGATCACGGCAAGCCACAACACTTATATTAACCAGGGAGTCCGTAAACCGTGTTGTAATTGGGCTAGTCGAGTCGGTTTATTAATGGCGTAACCTTGAGCATAATCGACGCCAATATTTTTGAGGTATAGCCCTATTTCTGTGTTTTCAACAAATTCGGCAATAACTTCAAAATCCATATCTTTGCCAAGCTGACAAATAGCTGAAACGATCGCTTTGTCACTGCGGTTTTCGCATAAATTCACCACGAATTGGCCATCAATTTTAACATAATCCACATCAAGACATTTCAAATAAGCAAAGCTCGAAAAACCTGAACCAAAATCATCTAAGGCGATCTTGCAACCAAAAGGTCGTAATAAATCAATTAATCCTGTGGCTTGATCTAACTGGCTTACCGCGGCGGTTTCAGTAATTTCAAAACATAATTTACTGACCAGCTCAGGTTCAACCATTAAGCGCATTTCGAGCCAATTCATGAATTTTTTATCCGCCAGCGACATCGCCGACAAATTCACCGACACCATAGAAAGCTGATCCCATGTGGCTAAATTATTTCCGCCCCAGTTCAATAAATTATCGATAACCCAACGGTCGACTCGAGGCGCTAGGTTATAACGCTCAGCAGCAGGCAAAAACACCCCTGGTGATATATATTGGCCATCGCTGCGAACCATCCGCAGCAAGATTTCCATGTGTATACCCGCCTCTGATTTAACTAACGGTTCAATTAATTGATAAAACAACTCAAACTGATCCAATGCTAGCGCGCCAGTAATATCAACAGATGCAAGCATTTGGTTATACATAATGTGCATTTGCGGATCGTCAGGATTATAAAAATGCCAACGGTTACGGCCTTCTTCTTTGGCTAATCGACAGGCGGCATCAGCCTTACTCATCACACCATATATATCTGGATCAACATAATTGACTTTGGCCATACCAATGCTGGCACTGATATTGTGTTTAACACCTTTCCAAATAAATTCATGATCAAACAATTGCTGACAAATCCGCTTGGCAACTTGTTGTGCTGATGACATATCTGAGTGGAGCATCAATAAGCCAAACTCATCACCGCCTAAACGTGCGACGATATCTCCTTTACGCAATAATTGTTTTAACCGCGTAGCCACTTGTTGCAATAACAAATCGCCCGCTTGATGGCCACTAAGATCATTCACCACCTGAAACTGATCGAGATCGAGAAAGGCAATACATGCCGGTGGATGATCTTCGTCGTTTAATAACTCTTCGAGCATATTTTCAAACTGTAGCCGATTAGGGAGTCCGGTCAGTACATCATGATTTGAATGGAACGATAATTCATCGGCAAGTCGATAGCGCTCGGTAACATCTTCAATCATTAACAATAACTGTTGCTGTTTATTAAGCGCATGGCAAAAGCTAAACTTATACCAGTGGATTTGAACGCCATTTCGCAGCGGCACTTCACACCAGGCTTGGCGTAAAATACCTTCTCGGACAATATGCAATGTATCTAGGAGCAGAGGATGATCATCTTCAAGTAACAAATCAAATAAACTCTGCCCTATGGTAATGGGCAAATTATGTTTACTCACATCATTTTGCAATACCACATTATTGTGTAAATCAATCAGCGCACAGGCCATCGGCAATAATTGAAACAGTTCTTGATACTGTTTATCTTTATTATCAAGAACTACGGCTAAACGACGTAACTCAAGTGAAGAGGCCAATTCATATGCGGTATCATCGAGTAACTTTTGTACAAAGGCACAAGGATTTTCATGCTGACAAACATCATGATTAGCATCTGATACACACAGAGTCCCTAAAACAACTTTGACATTGCCAACGTGTAAAACCGGGCTTAGAGCAAGGTGCTTACAATCAATATCCAGGGCCGTCAGTGTGTCTAGAAACGGAATTAATATTGGGTTTTCGTCGGCAGTAAAACATTGTTCAGGGGAACAGGTATAGACAATGGGTTGATGATTATAAAATAAGGAGCTGCACAGTGATCGATTATCTTGTAAATGTTGGCTAAACAGGGCCTCAGATGCAGGTGAAGCACCGAAATGACTGACACATTGTTGCTCTAACGTATCGATAATATCAGTATCAACCGCAAATAATTTATCGTATTGACTCGTCAGCACAAATGCTGCACTGCATTCTAACCTTTCACAGACTAATTGTAGTGCCTGATTAAGCAGTGATAACACCGAAGTATTATTGCCTTCAATAGGTCCATTTGTAAAAACACTTTTCAATAGTTGCTGGGTACTATTGGCCATACATCAACTCAGTCAAGGTTAGCAATTCAATTTGCTCGGGAATAAAAAACATGCGCTATATTATCGTTAACATTAGCCTAAGTGTAGTTTAGTCACTCACAAATAACGATATATGTTTATATCATGCTGTATTGGTAATCTATTCGGGTTAAAGTTACAACTTATTACTAATTAAGGATAACCGAATGCAAACCACCTCTTCGCGAAGATTGTTTGTCGGTTTTAGCTTAAAAAAATCACAAATAGAACAAATATCTACGCTACAGCATAGGCTTAAGCCATTTTTGAACAATGATGCGAAGACCATAAACAACACCAATTTACACATGACTCTTGGATTTTTAGGTCCGGTAGATCCTACCCGTTACGCCAGTGTCATCGATGCGATTGGGTTGATGCCTAAATCTATTTTTAATCAACAGTTCGATACCCTAGCTTTATGGCAATCAGCACAGTTAATCTGTTTACAAGGACAAGCAAGCGAACCGCTATTAGCCATGGCACAATCGCTTACATCGATTGCCAAACACCACAACTTATTCATCAGCCAGCACCAATACACGCCACACATTAGCTTATTTCGGCATGTTAGCATGACGGATTTACCCATATTGGGATGCATGACAAACTTACAGTTAACGCCGACACATTTACATTTGTACCAATCCATAAATTGCTCGCAGCAAATTAACTATTCAGTCCTCAAAAGTTGGCCGTTACTGCACGAAAAATAAAAAACCGTCGCCACAATACGTGAACGACGGTTTTTATTACGTTTAAAACAAAATAACTAGTCTTTTAATAATTCAGCTATGGTCAATACACCATGGGTGGTCGCGCCTGCTGCCCATAATGCAGAGGCAGATGATTCAAATGCGGCAGCTAAGTCTACGTGTAACCAATTAGCTTGTGGTGACACAAAGCGCCATAAAAAACCGGCCGCATTTGATGCCCCACCCGCGCCACCACCTTTGACTGGTCGGCTATTGGCGGTATCAGCATAAGCTGATGGACACATATCTTTATGCCATTCATCTAACGGCAATGGCCATACATTTTCTGATACTGCTGCCGCGCGCTGCTGTGCTAATTGTAATGTTGCCGTTTGTGGTGAAAAAATCGCATTATAATTTGAACCCACGGCCATCACTGCTGCACCGGTTAAGGTTGCCGCATCGATAATTAAGCCGGCACCCGTTTCTGATGCTGCTTGTAAACCATCAGCCAAGACTAAGCGCCCTTCTGCATCGGTATTGACGATTTCAACCGTGGTGCCATTCTTATAAGTTAAGATATCACCTAATTTAAAGGCACGACCACTGATTAAGTTTTCCGCACAGCATAGAAATAGCTTAACGCGTTTATTCAAACCCGCCTTCATCGCTAATCCCAATGCCGCAGTGACGGTGGCGGCGCCACCCATGTCACATTTCATCGCTAACATACCTTCTGATGACTTAAGGCTATAACCCCCTGAGTCAAAAGTAATACCTTTGCCTACTAGGGCAACAGATACCGGTGCATCAGCTCCCAATGGATTAAAATCGAGTTCTAATAATGCAGGAGGACGTTCACTACCACGACCCACAGCATGAATACCGACCCATTTTTTCGCTAATAATTCTTGGCCTTCAACAATACTGAAGCTGACATGATCGCCACCAATATGTTTTAACCAAGCAGCAGCTTGTGTCGCTAAACCGACTGGCGATAAATCTTCAGGTGTATCATTAATCAACTTACGGGCAAACAGGGCTGCTTCAGCACGTTGTTTCAACGTTGCTTTATCAGCATCACTCCCACACCAGTTCACTTCGTATCCCGCTTTAGCCGTCGCAAAACCTTGCGCAAATGCCCACTGTGAATGTAAATTCCACAAGTCACCGTCTAATTGCACATAATTAATACCTTGATTACGCACTTTCCTTGCAGCCATTTGCACTTGGCGCAGTTCATCGTTGCCAGATAAATGGATCGCCGCTTGAGCGCCTTGGTAGGTCACATCAGCCTTACCCCAATGAGCAGCAGGGGCTTGGGTGGTGAGAGTAACTGTCATAATGTCCATAATAATCCCTTGTTGTAAGTCTAATAACACCAATACTCGCGCTTAACCACGAGTTAATGGCAGTAGTGTAGACAAAACATAATCGATAAACCACGCTAAAGTTTGTTAGCATTGTTGTAAATCAACTCATTAAATGAGTAATCGATGAAATTTACCCCCGAATTAGAATCAGGTGTATTAATTAAACGTTATAAACGTTTTCTCGCCGATATCATGCTACCAAATGGCCAAGCGATCACGATTCATTGCCCTAATACGGGGTCAATGAAAAATTGTTTATTTCCAGGTGAAAAGGTGTGGTTTTCCACCTCAGACAATCCAAAACGTAAATATGCCCACACCTGGGAAATTATGCAGACAGATCAGCAACAGCTGATTGGTATTAATACCAATCGTGCCAATGCGTTAGCAGAAGAAGCAATCCATCAGCAAGTTATCACTGAACTGCAAGGTTATGACAAATTAAAACGTGAAGTAAAATATGGTAATGAAAATAGCCGTATTGATATTTTGCTCACTAGCCAAAACCGACCTGAGTGCTATATTGAAGTGAAGAGTTGTACTTTGCTAGAAGGCCAAGAGGGTTATTTCCCTGATGCCGTGACCACGCGAGGACAAAAGCATCTGCGGGAGCTGAGCCACATGGTGGCATTAGGACATCGTGCGATATTATTGTTTGTGGTACAACACAGTGGCATAACAAGTGTTAGACCCGCACGACATATTGACCCTCAGTACGCAGACTTACTTCAACAAGCAGTATCAAATGGCGTTGAAGTGCTAGCATATAAGACACAATGTTCATCTCAGGGAAGCCTTATCACCACCCCTTGTAAAGTGATGGTGTAGATAAAAAAACTCAAATACTGAGTAAAAAATTTGCCTAGCCATAGAGTTTCTGCTATAGATAGCGGCGATAAATTTTAGACGCCCTTAAAACGCAAATGATTACAGGAGATGCGTTATGCCTGAAGGCACGAAAAAACTTGGCGTACTCGCTATCGCCGGAGTAGATCCTTACCAGGAATCCGCTGGTGAAGAGTATATGAATATCAAGCAACGTGGTCACTTTACATTGATCCTCGATGCATGGCGTAACCAATTGCGTGAAGAAGTCGACCGTACGTTAACTCACATGCAAGATGAAGCTGCAAACTTTCCTGATCCTGTAGACCGTGCAGCACAAGAAGAAGAATTCAGCTTAGAATTACGAGCTCGTGACAGAGAACGTAAACTGATCAAAAAGATTGAGAAAACTTTACGGTTAATCAAAGAAGACGATTTTGGCTTCTGTTACTCATGTGGTGTCGAAATAGGTATCCGCCGTCTCGAAGCTCGCCCAACAGCCGATCAATGTATCGACTGTAAAACACTTGCAGAAATAAGAGAAAAACAAATGGCGGGTTAACCCGTTACCAATAGGGCGAGATTATCTCGCCCTTTTTGTTTTGTAATTTAGTCACATCAGATGTAAGTGACGGTAATGACAGTGCGATATTAATGAATAAAAAATACTCCACAAAATAACATGAGTATCACTTCCTACGTTGGACGTTTTGCACCATCACCTTCAGGTCCACTGCATTTCGGTTCACTCACGGCTGCATTAGGCAGTTATCTTCGCGCCCACAGTCTGCAAGGCCAATGGCTGGTCCGCATAGAAGATATCGATCCCCCACGAGAAGTCCAAGGTGCAAGCGATAATATCCTCCGCACACTTGATGCCTACGGTTTGCATTGGCATGGCACTGCACTATTTCAACATCAACGTCATCAGGCTTATCAAGATAAAATAGACCAACTCATTGCCAGCGATGATGCTTATTATTGCCAATGCACACGTAAGATGATCCAAGCCCATGGTGGTGTATACGATGGCCATTGTGGCCGACTGCAGCCTAAGTTGACACAAGGTGCGATCCGGATTAGAAATTACGCTAAAATCGATCGTTTTATTGACCAGCTTCAAGGCTATGTGGTGGTCGATAACACCTTCGCCGAAGAAGATTTTATGATTAAACGCAGCGATGGTTTATTTGCATACCAGCTCGCCGTTGTACTCGACGATGCTTATCAAGGTATCACTGAAGTCGTCAGAGGTTGTGATTTACTTGAAGCCAGTTGCAGGCAAATAAGTTTATTTACTCAATTAAATGTTACCCCACCTGATTGGCTTCATTTACCGCTAGTCTGTGCACAAAAAGGTGTTAAATTATCAAAGCAGAATCACGCGCCCGCCATCGATATCATTCGCCCACAAGCCAGTATTAATGCTGCTCTTGCCTTTTTAGGCCAGCAAATGGTTGATGTAGATTCGGTACAAGTCATGCTTAAACAGGCAATAGAACAATTTGACCTAAGTACCATTCCAGCACAAAAAGAAATTGTCTTAACGACAACAAACAACTAAGTATCGTCATCGTTCGGCGTACATGATTGCATTAAGCCCATTTTAGCGCCGCGACATGTATACTCATTTGGTCACATTTAATGTATTATACCCGCCAGATTTTTAATCAAATTATTATAGCATTTCGAGGTGTATTATTTTTCGCCGTATTAGCCAATTCTGTAAACAGCTATTTGAAGACAACAAAGTAGCTCCAGTACTTGAAGACCCCATTCAAGAAGATGGCTTACGTCTGGATATCATCTCCAGAGATGGCCATTCGATTTCACGTCGCCAAATTAGTGAGAACGCACTCAAAGTGCTCTATCGTCTTAATAGATCAGGCTATAAAGCTTATTTAGTCGGTGGGGGTGTGCGTGATATTTTATTAGGCCTTCAACCGAAAGATTACGACGTTGTGACTAACGCCACGCCAGACGACATTAAAAAACTATTCCGTAACTGCCGTTTAGTTGGTCGTCGCTTTAGACTGGCACATATCGTTTTTGGGCGTGACGTCATTGAAGTGGCCACTTTTCGCGGCCACCACAGTGAAACAAACGACAACGTATCGAAATCAAATGCCGAAGGGCGTTTACTGCGTGACAATGTCTACGGCGAAATTGATGAAGATGCTGAACGTCGTGACTTCACTATTAACGCGCTGTACTACGACATCAGCGACTATTCTATTCGCAGCTATGGCGGTGGAATAGACGATCTCAAGGCTCGGACGATTAAGCTTATTGGCGACCCCGACACCCGTTATCGCGAAGACCCTGTCCGCATGCTGCGCGCCGTTCGTTTTGCCACTAAACTTGATATGCAAATCGACGCCGTTACCGCGGCCCCAATTAAAGCACTCGCACCATTATTAAAAGATATCCCTGCAGCACGCATGTATGAAGAAGTGTTAAAACTGTTTTTTGCCGGCAAAGCTGAAGCCAATTATAACATGATGCAACGCTTTGGTTTATTCGCACCCTTGTTTGCACAGGTCAGCGCACTCATTGAAGAGTCGCCTAAAGGACATGCCGCCAAAATGCTGCAAGCCGTTATGCGTAATACCGATATCCGTGTTAATGAGGATAAAACGGTTACCCCAGCATTTTTCTTTGCTGCCATATTGTGGTATCCGGTAAAATACCGAGCCGATGATATTGCCATTGAAAGCGGGTTAACCCACTACGATGCACATGTTGCCGCTATGGGTGATGTGCTTGAACAACAATGCCTAACGATTAGCTTACCACGACGCTTTAGTACCCCTGCCCGCGACATTTGGCAGCTGCAACTGCGCTTAGAACGGAGTCAAGGCACGCGGGCATTTAAACTGCTAGAACATCCTAAATTTAGAGCCGCTTACGATTTGCTACTACTGCGTGGTGAAGCTGAAGCGGGCAATACCGCCAAGATAGCTCAGTGGTGGACAACGTTTGTAGAAGCAGATGAAACTGACCGTAGCGACATAGCTAAAAGTGTCAAAAGCAGTAATAGTCGCAACAGAAATGCACCACAGCGTAAGCGTCGTCGTAAACCAGCAGCCAAGCCTGCGGAAGAATAACCACCATGGCGGTTCAAGTTTATGTCGCCTTAGGCGCTAATTTAGCCGAGCCAATACAACAACTCAATGTTGCAGTAACGGCGCTAAAAGCATTGGCGGTAAACGACACGTTTGTGGTCTCAGCTTATTATCGTTCCAAGCCTATGGGTGATGTTGTTCAGCCAGATTATGTCAATGCTGTCGCTGGGTTTCATACCACCCTATTGCCGATTGAATTACTTGATGCCTTGCAAGATATCGAGCAACACCAAGGGCGTGTTCGGCTTAAGCGCTGGGGACCTCGCACCCTAGATTTAGATTTGTTACTGTATGGTAATCAACACATAAGCAAACCTCGACTCTGTGTGCCTCATTACGGCATGAAGCAACGCAGTTTTGTGTTAGTACCATTGGCAGACATCGCGCCATCGCTAACATTGCCTTGCAATACAAGCCTTGAAAGTCTTATTAGTGTGAAAATGCGTGATGAATTGCAAAAACTTATCGATTTAAGTTGATCTTAACGGCCAGAACATTAAGCTCGGCTTTTAGTATTTCAATATTGTTTTAAGAGTCTATTATGTCAAAAGTCACCAGTTCGACCCTAATCAAGTTCAAACAAGAAGGTAAAAAGTTCACCGCATTAACGGCCTATGACGCCAGTTTTGCCGGCGCCTTTGACAGCGAAGGTGTGGATGTACTTTTAGTAGGTGATTCACTTGGTATGGTGCTTCAAGGCCATAATGATACCTTACCGGTAACGATTGCCGATATTGCTTACCATACAGCTTGTGTCAAACGAGGCGTTTCGCGTGCATTGCTCATCGCGGACATGCCGTTTATGAGTTATAGCACCCCAGAACAAACCATGACTAATGCTACAACGCTAATGCAGGCGGGTGCCAGTATGGTTAAATTAGAAGGCGGACATTGGCTACTTGAAAGCGTAAAAATGTTAACCGAACGTGGCATTCCAGTATGTGCTCACCTAGGATTAACCCCGCAGTCGGTGCACGTGTTTGGCGGATTTAAAGTGCAAGGTCGCGATGTTGATAGTGCTCAACGTATTCTAGATGAAGCCAAAGCAATACAAGCTGCAGGCGCGCAATTATTAGTGGTTGAATGTATTCCGGCTTCGCTGGCTAAAGCCATTACTGAAGCGCTAACCATTCCCGTTATCGGTATTGGCGCAGGTGCAGACACTGATGGCCAAATTCTTGTTATGCATGATGTGTTAGGCATTTCCAGTGGCTATATTCCTCGTTTTTCAAAAAACTACCTTAAACAAACAGGTGAAATTCGTACCGCTATTAAAGCGTATATTGATGAAGTAGCAAACGGCACTTTTCCAGCTGAAGAGCACACATTTAATTCATAATGCGCATTAAATAACGGCATTGTTTTTCCATTAAGGTTTGAACAGAAAATGATTACCACCTCCGCTATTTCAACCATTCGTGAACACGTTAATGCTTGGCGCCGCAAGGGCGAAACGGTTGCTTTTGTGCCAACAATGGGCAATTTGCATCGAGGTCACATCGCCTTAGTAGATGAAGCCAAAAAGCGTGCAGACCATGTGGTGGTATCTATTTTTGTTAATCCTATGCAGTTTAGTGCCAACGAAGATTTAGACAATTATCCTCGCACACTCGCACAAGACAGCGAGCAGCTTATGGTTGCCGGAACAGAAATACTCTTCACTCCAACACCTGAGATCATGTATCCCAAAGGGTTAGCACAACAAACATTTGTTGAAGTACCCGACATTGGCGATCAATTATGTGGTGCAAGCCGCCCAGGGCATTTTCGTGGTGTGGCAACCATAGTCACCAAACTGTTCAATATTGTGCAACCTGACATTGCCTTGTTCGGCCGTAAAGATTTTCAACAATTGATGATCATCAAAACCATGGTTGAAGATTTATCGATGCCAATTGACGTAATTGGTGTCGAGACTATCCGAGAAAAATCGGGTCTAGCCATGAGTTCTCGTAACGGCTATTTAACCGCCGATGAAAAATACTTGGCAGCAAGATTAAAACAAGTATTAGATAATATTATTCACGCTATTCAACACGGTGAAGCAGCACAACAAGCTATCACGAAAGCTGAACGAGACTTGATTAGTGCTGGTTTTACGCCCGATTATCTCCAAGTGAGAAATGCAAACACCTTACACCAAGCGACGGCAGCAGACACTAAGCTAATTGTTATTGCGGCCGCGTATCTCGGTAAAACGCGCTTAATCGACAACGTGCTATTTTCTCGTCATTCGAATTAGCCACCACCTATGAAATTATCCAGTTTCAGCTTAAGCCCATTAAATAACAAAACAAATATTATTTTTTATTGAAATTTCTGTTGTCAAAAAACTGGTTTTATCGATAAAATTACATCATATTGAATGATATTGAATCAATATCATTATTTTTTCGACGCTATTGTTGCTATATTGTTATTTAAGCATGATGGCTGTGTATCAACTTTCCGCTAACGAGCAAGGGTTATGTCTTAGTTACGTAGCTAAAAAACATGCTAATCTGCTTAAGTCAATAAGTTCACCAAACCACGAGCTAATTAAGTTAGTTAGTTAGTAAGTTAGTTAGTTAGTTAGTCGGAAGCTAAACACTGTGGTCCGCTGTTAGGCTGAATACATAACCGAAACAGTCTACCGTAAACCACTAATATCAAAATCGTAATAGTGATGACAAAAGGATGTGTGGCCGCATGGCAAAAAAACTGTTATTCATCGTACTCGCCATGAGCGCTTTTACTGCTCAGGCCAATACTATCTACAAGTGCATGAAGGATGAAAAAGTCATTTTCAGCCAAACAGTTTGCCCGCAAGAATATAGCCAGCATAAAATTGAATATCAATTAGGTATTACCACCGAAATCGACTCTGACAAGCGCGAGTTGAAAGACGATCCATTAAAAGCCTTGCTTAATAAACAAACTATTTCTAAAGAAAAATTACTCCAATTACTCGATGGCGAAATTTATCGACTTAAACAAGAAAATAGCTATTTTGAAATATTACGTGCGAGCGAAATCCAAAAACTGGATCGTAAACGTTATTGGCAGACCACACCTAAAGACGATCCAAGTTACGGCCTAGAATTACAAAACATCTCTGAACGTTTCAATGATCTCACTAAAAACAACATCAATGTTATCCGTGTATTAAATCAACATAAGATGAAGGTCTCTGCTGAAACACCCCCTGATGAATATATGAGTAATTAACCTCAACTCAATGCCAATGTTGAGGTTATCCCCCTAAGCAGACTGTTCTAGTCTGGTTTAAACACCCCGATCATACTGCCGCTAGCCTTTTGAGGTGCTTTTACATCAGTTTGTTGCTCACGGTAATCACACTCTGTGCACTCAATGGTTTCAATGCCATTTTCTTTAAACAATAGAATACTGTCTTTCGCGCTGCATTTAGGACATTTAGCCCCTGCAACAAAACGCTTTTTAATTTTAGTCATGATTTACTCGACTTAGTGTTTACACAATGAGGTTTATACCCGCTTTATACGCCTATTTTGCCATGATTAGCCCACATGAGTCCCGTGATTGTGGGAAATAAATCCTATATGCGATATTATCTGCACCATTATTCTATTCTTAAGAATCAAGTTGTAATTAATGATCAAGATAAGCCAAGCACAGTTAATTCGCGGCAGTAAAATCTTACTCGATGAAACCTCACTGACGATTAACCCCGGACACAAGGTTGGCCTTGTCGGCGCCAATGGTACAGGTAAATCAACATTGCTTGCCTTAATTTTGGGTCATTTACAGCTGGATAAAGGTGAGTTCAGTTTCCCCGCAGGCTGGCAGGTTGCCTCTGTTGCTCAGGAAACACCCGCATTAAATGTGTCGGCACTAGAGTATGTACTGGACGGCGACACCGAATACCGTCAACTAGAAGCCCAATTAGAACAAGCTGAACATGATAATAACGGCAATGCAATAGCGCTTATCCATGGCAAAATTGATGCTATTGGCGGTTATGCTATTAAAGCTCGAGCGGGCTCACTATTAGCCGGTTTAGGCTTTAAAGATACAGATCAGAGTCACCCGGTCAAAAGTTTCTCTGGTGGTTGGCGTATGCGCCTCAACTTAGCCCAAGCACTGTTATGCCGTTCTGACTTATTGTTACTCGATGAGCCAACCAACCACTTAGACTTAGATACCATGTATTGGTTAGAAGGTTGGATAAAAACGTATCAAGGAACGTTAATTTTGATCAGTCACGATCGTGACTTCATCGATGGCATTATCGGTGAAATTGTTCATATCGAAAATCAAAAATTAAATTATTACAAAGGCAATTACTCATCTTTTGAACGCGTGCGCGCAGAACGCATGGCACAACAACAAGTGGCCTTCGAGCGTCAACAAAAAGAACGCTCACATATGCAGTCATTTGTTGATCGTTTTCGCTATAAAGCCAGTAAAGCTAAACAAGCACAAAGTCGCTTAAAAGCACTCGAACGTATGGCAGAGTTATTGCCATCCCAAGTAGACAATCCATTTCAAATGGCCTTTAGAACACCAGAAGCATTGCCAAATCCATTAGTGGTGATGGAAAATGTCTCTATTGGTTATGAAGATAAAACCATCCTTAAACAGGTTGAGTTAAACCTTGTTCCAGGCGCTCGTATCGGTTTATTGGGGAGAAACGGTGCAGGTAAATCGACGCTAATTAAACTGTTATCTGGCCAATTAAAAGCTAAAACCGGTAAATATCAACCTAATCCAGGATTGAATATTGGTTATTTTGCTCAGCATCAAGTTGAATTTTTAAGCCTTGATGATACCCCAATGCAACACTTGATCAGGCTGGCGCCATCCAATGCGCGCGAACAAGAATTACGGAGCTTTTTAGGCGGATTTGGCTTTAATGGTGATATGGCTTTATCGCCAGTACGGCCGTTTTCTGGCGGCGAAAAAGCGCGTCTGGTATTAGCATTAGTCGTTTGGCAACGCCCTAATCTATTATTACTCGATGAACCCACCAACCATTTAGATTTAGAGATGCGCCATGCGCTAACCATGGCATTACAAACCTTTGAAGGTGCAATGGTAATTGTGTCACATGACCGTCACCTATTACGATTAAGTTGTAGTGACTATTACTTAGTGGATCAAGGTGTTGTAACACCTTTTGACGGTGACTTGGATGATTACCATCAATGGTTACTCGATGCGGCTAAATTGGCCCAAGCCAGCAACAAAACGGATGCTGCCATTAGCAGTGATTCGGTGGATAAAAAGCAGCAAAAAAGGATGGACGCTGAATTACGTCAACGAGTATCGCCATTGAAAAAGCAACAAATAAAATTAGAAACCCAACAGCAAAAAATCAACAAAAGATTAGCCGAACTAGAAATTGAATTAGCCGATGGCGACTTATACGAAGCTGAGAACAAAGCTAAAATGACCAAGGTTCTCAACGAGCGTACGACGCTGACTCAAACCATGGATGAAAGTGAAATGGATTGGTTAGAGATTCAAGAACAGATTGAGCTTATCGAACAAGATTTTCAATAAGCGATTGGTTTTCATTATTTTATTGGCATTTGTGCTGTTAATTAACCGCACAAATGCAGCAAGGGATTCTGTATGTCGCAACCTTTTCATCGCCAAACATTTAGTCATACAATTTGGCGTCATTGCGAGCAAAGCTATTCAATTAACCCTCAGTTTTACGTACACCTACAAGACAGTTACCACGTAAACGTTAATATTCTATTATTAGCGCAATACCTTGATCAACAGCATTATGTTTTGACGCAGCAACAATGGGAAATATTAACCCTTGTGGTTGATCAATGGGAAACCAATGTCTTACAACCTTATCGACGCTTACGTCGGATCGCTAAGGCGCATTTAGACAACGACGAATATCAAAAAATGCTCGATGTTGAGTTGGTGATGGAACGTAAATCTCAATACATGTTATTGCACAAATTGAATTTACTGCAGGGACAACCACTAAGCACTGATACTACAGACAATACTGAACCAGGAAATATACAACACTATCTAAGTTTATTTGGCTTAGATGAAAGCATTATGGCTGGGTTAACCACGCAAACAGGTCTTATTAACTCGTAATACATCGTCATCTCATTTGAGCCAGTTGTACGCAAACCGATGGGTTAACAATAAGATTCACCCATAACAGCATTGTTTAGACAATAAAGATTGTCTAAACAATGCTAAATAGGCTGGCTGTTGTGACAGTAAGAAGAGTCTTAGTCACACTCAATATCTGGTATGTTCAACACATTGGATAAGGACGCGGCTTCGCGCGGCCTATCTTTATTGACTTCGCGACCACTTAGAATGTTAGCTTTCATTGCATAAAATTAAGATTTAGACATTATTTATTTTTCGAGTCGGTCATTGATTTTAATTCACCTTCAATAAGTATTTAACTTTTCTTTCGACGCGGTAGATTTGATATTAACGCTTACATTCTGACCTACTAGATAATCAGCTCGATTTTTTTGAGAAGTTCTAACCGCTTCTTCGTCTTCTTTATATTTATAACGCTAACGTGATATTCAAACGATGCCCCTTGTCCTGGTCCTGGGCCATCGCCTAATGGCGTATATGTAGATGGAAAGCTAAACCATCCATTTTCAAATTCGTAACATGGATGGTTTCAATAATCATTACCATGGTCTTTGGTTTTTGCAGCAACAATCTTGGTGGCATGATTAATGGTCATGATTAATGGTATTGAGTAATACCATCAGGTAATACTCAATACATACATTTACACATTATTGCACTGGGATCAGAGCTTCGATTAGCTTTGGTCGCCATTGGCCCTTATTAGCATCGTATGCGCCAAATCCTGATGCGTATTCCCAATATGCCCAGCTCATATTACGTTTTTCAGCCTCGCGCGCAATAAAAGCGGTCCAGGCTTTTTGCTGATCGGGATCAACGCTACGCGAATAAACGCCGAATTCACCTATAAATATTTCAAAACCGCGATTAGCGTGCGCATTCCAACGGGTGACTCGATCAAACATAGCGATTAAGGGGGCCTGATCGCTTTGTGTGCCTAACCAGCGAGTGCCAATCCAATCGTCTGCTCCATTAACCCATTTAGCCCCTTGATGAGTAAAATGAAAGGGCTTGTAATAGTGAATGGTAATTATGGTATTACGCGCATTTACCGAGGATGGTAGTCTCAATTTCGCTAAGTCATCGGGCTGACTCCAATTGGCCGAACCAATCATTACGGTCCGCTGCGTGGTACCATCATTTTGCTGTGCTGCCATATCACCCCAAATTACCGTCAATAATCGTGCAATGATATTATTCCAATCACTGTGATCTATGCTGCTATTAGGCTCGTTCAATAATTCAAAGATAAGATTATCATGGCCATATTCAGAGAGAGGAAATTGCTCACTCATTTGTTGCCAAATACCCTGTAAACGAAGAATGTGTCCCGCTTGCTGACTTTCTGGATCATGCATCATCTTTGTATAGTGATGCACATTTAAGATAACTTTTAGATGCGCATTGTTGGCCCAGCCAACCACTTCTTTAACGCGGGCCATAAATGTATCATTAATGGCATAGGGGAAGGTTAAATCGGCGTGAGCGGACCAGCGAACCGGGATGCGCACGGTTTTAAAACCGGCAGCGGCAATCCTTTGTAAATCATCTTCAATCAGCACGCGACCACCAGACCACTCGCCCTCGACAGGAGCCTCTAGGTAATTGCCAAGGTTGATTCCTCGGCCGAGTTGCGTCTGTTCCAGGCCACCTTGATCATTCCATGCGTAAAGGTCGCTGTAATAGCTGTCTAATAGCACCACGGGATTATCTGTTGCGTTAGCAATAGCGTTGGGACTTCCACAGCCGAGTAAGTTATAAATGACTGTGGCGAATAGTAAAGGCGTTACACTCTTGCGTATTAACAAGCGTGCACAAGCATAGATATCAATAGCAAAGATAGTCGCTAGTTTAACGATCCGCGAATCAACCCACTCTCGTCGATGCTCAACGTGTTCATCAGTCACATCATCAAGGCCACACGAGAACGCTTTACGAACAACACATGAGCAGCAATGATAATTAGGTGTCTCTTCTAAGCTCACGATTGTTTGTCTTGGTCTAGCCATCATTCATTACCTGCAAAATAAAGGTAACTAAAGACTAGACCAGTGGTTGAGTATTCGCCAACGATCTTGGCTAGCCATAATAGGGTCACCTTTGGGCAGTATAAAGCGAGCACTATCTTTTCGGGTGATCCACAATAAAAGCACTTAATTATGTTATTCGAAACAATATCAAGCAAAATCGAAGCAGCATAAATATCGGAGTAACGCGGCCGTCGATGACATGGCCAAGTTTACTGGGAAGGACTTGCCAAGTGTCACCGAAGTGCTTGCACTATAGGCTGCTCTTTCACATCCATGTGATCGCGACATTCGCGACATCCTGTAGGTAACCGGCTTATAGCAATTGATAAAATTGAATTGACGATCTAAAAAACCTTAAAATATGAAATTGTTAAGGCGTTACTCGAACTGAAGTCCAAATATTAATAACCGTTGGAATAAAAGTGAGTTATCTCGACTCTAATATCGACTCTAATATCGACAAACTACGACAATATCAAAGTAATATACCGCCCAATAGCGGTATACAACATAAATTGAGCTAGCTAGTTTGAGTCAGTTTTTGGGCCAACGCCGTCGCATTTCGAGCCACAAGCCCATAAATAGACAACTGAGGGTTAGCGCCTAAACTGGTTGGAAATACCGAACCGTCCATCACCGATAAATTTTCAAGATAGTGTGAATAACCAAAACCATCGACCATTGCAAGGGCTTTATCTTCACCCATTGCACAACCGCCCATCACATGGGCCGATGCGACTATGGTTTTTAATAAGCCTAAATCGACATTATTGATAACCTGCTTTGCTTCACTCCACGAATTGAGAAATGACAAACCATCATGCATCGGTAACACCTTTTTGGCACCTGCAGCAAATTGTAACTCAGCCATCGACAAAAATGCCCGACGAGCACCATCCCAAAATCCTTGGTTTAAAGGATAATCTAATGCAAAACTGGTATCCGTTAACCTCACCTGTCCACCAGGACATTGCTGATTGAAACCATCACGAATAAGCGCAATGGTGACCTGCATTTGATTAAAATTAGCCATTAACTGTGCATGGCTAACGCCATAACCAATGGTTTTTGACGCGATCAATACTGGGTGTACAGGCGCAACTTCCAATTTATAACCAACGTCACCCACGGCGCCATCACGCCAAACAAATTCATCGGAATAGATAGATTGCGGTGCACCACTGTGACCATTAATTTGTTCCGCAAAAATCCCTCCCGATAACAATGAAGGATGTAAGAAAGTTTTGCCTAACTGTTTATGGGGATCGGGCGTATTAGAGCGCATTAAAATAGTCGGAGTATGAATAGCCCCCGCACTTAAAATATAATGTTTCGCACTAAAGGTGATTTGCACTGACGTTGGCTTTAGGCCTTCTGTTAACGCTTGTGCCGTTAACCCAACAACTTGATCGCCTTTATGCTCAAGCTTAATCACCCTAGCGCGTGAAATTAGCGTAGCGCCTTTATCCAGCGCCGCGGGGATAGTAGTGACCAACATAGATTGTTTCGCGTTGACAGGGCAACCCATGCCACAGTAGCCCGTATTCCAGCAACCTTTGACATTACGTTTGATAACCGTGTAATCCCAGCCCAGTTTTTCACAACCTTCAAGTAATGCACCATTGTTACGATTGGGCTCATACTGCCATTGCTCAATATTAAGTCGCTGTTCCATCATTTCAAACCAAGGGAGTAAGTCTTGCGAAGATAGTCCTTTAACCGACTTCTCTTGTTCCCAATAAGCTAATGTTTGCTCAGGTGTTCTTATTGATGTGGTCCAATTCACTGTGGTCGACCCGCCCACCGTACGACCTTGAAATATACCAATGCCTTTATCGGCAGTTTTCATCGCGGCCGCTTGTTGGTACAAATTGGGGTAGGCGTGACGTTCTTCCATATCAAAGTGAGTCGATGACTTAAGCGCTCCGCCTTCAATCATGATCACTTTTAAACCCGCTTCCGTTAAGATTTCTGCCGCCGTACCGCCACCAGCACCAGTACCAACAATAACAACATCGGCTTCAAAATGGCGATCGACCTCTAAGCGACTGGCATCGATATGATGCCAACCGTCGTTTAATCCAGTGATAATCGGATCAATAATAGCCAAGGGGATGCTCCTTACACGAGAGAGTTATTGTAGGTTATTAACTAAAAAAGTAGGTTTTTCATAACGTAAGTTGCCCCAATGTTCTGGACAGGCGTAATAACTGGCCATAATCAATTCACGTAAACCGCCGTAAGCGGTTTTTAACATATCCAAATAATTGTAACGCCAAAACTCAAGCATTTCGACCAATTGCTGGGGGTCACGCATTAAAAGCGGTGTCATACTGCCACTGAGTAACAACAAGCCCAAACGTCCTTCAAGCAATTCCAATAACTCCATCAACTCTTGTTGTTGGTCTGGCGCTAAATGGGTAATTGATTGTGAAATTGCATCCAAAGTCCGATTCATCGCGATTTCTCGATGGCTGGGTACCTCGGGTAATGCGCCATCTAAGAAAGCTGGGATCAACACACTGAACAATACTCGGTGATGGATATCATCCGAAGAAGTAGTGATATTTGGCAAATATAAATTAACGCCTAGGGCCAATGCTGCAGTTCCAGCAAACGCTCCAGTGAGAAAGGTACGCCGCTTCATTTACTTCCCCTTGAGTTTATTGTTGTCTCTATTTTTTATGTGGTAGAGTGGCATGAGTAACATTTAAACACATGTTTAAATTTTAACAAACTATTATAGAAATATTCCCTTTATGAAAACGTTATTCACACCGCCTTGGTGGGCTGCTAGCCCGCATGTTCAAACGATTCTACCATTGCTTTTTAAAGTAGCCAGACCTGCAACCTTTAGGCAACGACAAGAATTACCCGATGGCGATTTTATCGATTTAGATTGGCTTGGCCAAGCCCAAAATGGCGAGCCTATATTAGTGATTATTCATGGTCTTGAAGGTAATACAGAATCACATTATGCACGCAGAATGCTCATCGAAGCAAAAAAAGCCAAACTGTCTGCATTGGTTCACCATCATCGGGGCTGTTCAGGTGAGCCTAATCGCTTAGCCCGCAGCTATCATAGTGGCGATGTTAACGACTTAGCCTACACTCTTGAGCAACTAAAACACTATTATCCAGACTCGCCACTGTATGCTGTCGGCTACAGCCTGGGCGGTAATGTATTAGCCAAATACCAAGGTAGCAAACAACAACATAGCTTACTGGAACGTGCCGTGGTTGTGTCGGCCCCTCTCACGTTAAGTGCCTGTGCAAAACGCCTAGAAAGTGGCTTTTCAACCCTTTATCAGCGTTTTTTGATTAAACGCTTACAAGATAAAATGCTCGACAAAATTAACTCTGCAGATTTGACCGAGCAAATGCCGATCACTAAAAAGCAGCTCAAAATGCTGAATACCTTTTATTTGTTTGACGATAAAGTCACCGCACCATTACACGGTTTCACTGACGTCAATGATTACTATCAGCAATCCAGCGGCCTTGCTTATTTACAACATATCACTAAGCCCACATTAGTGATCCACGCTAAAGATGACCCCTTTATGACCGATGAAGTGATCCCAAACCAAGACCAATTGTCGCCGATGGTTGAATACGAGTTGCATGAGTTTGGTGGGCATGTGGGATTTGTTGAAGGGGGATGGCCTTGGAAACCACGTTTTTATCTCGAGCATCGTATCATCGAGTTTATTCTATCTGCAGGTGACACAATAACCGAGCACGATGTCCCCTCTTCCTCGCTAAGTCATTTATAGGAAATACGCCATGCTTGTGCCTTATGAAGCCCTACTGACACTACCTCAAGAAATACTTCAACGTATGATAAAAGAATATCTGTTTTCGCAACTTGAAGATGGCAGCTTTAGTGATGCTAGCGAGCAGCAATTAATAAGTGCGATGGAACAATGTAAACTAGCGCTGAAAAAAGGCGAATTAGTTGTCGAGTTTAGTGAAGACGACGAGTCTATCGCCATCAGACAACGCGAACATATTTCACGGTCATCTACCCATGAATCGTGATAACTAAATGATAGAACTACGACAAATTGATCATATGCCACCGGTGAATAATTGACCCAAAGGTGATAATTACCGTATAACTAGTGACTTGATTTTCATTCGTCCACAACTTTACGTAGGCAAATAACATGTCAGCAAAACACCCTATTATTGCTGTAACCGGTTCATCTGGTGCTGGCACAACCACAACAACTACCGCTTTTATTCATATTTTTAGACAGCTAGGCATCAATGCTGCATTTGTTGAGGGTGACAGTTTTCATAATTTTACCCGTGCAGAAATGGAAGTGTTAATTCGAAAATCCCAGGCTGAAAATCGTAATCTAAGTTATTTTGGCCCCGAAGCAAACAACTTTAAAAAACTCGAAGAATGCTTTACCAGTTACGGTAACACCGGTAATGGCCAAACACGCAGTTACTTGCATACATTTGACGAAGCGGTTCCGTTCAACCAAATGCCTGGCACATTCACCCAATGGCGTGAGTTACCAGAAAATACCGATATGCTGTATTACGAAGGACTGCATGGTGGTGTGGTGACTGAAGATGCCGATGTGGCTAAACATATTGATCTATTGATTGGTATGGTGCCCATTGTCAATTTAGAGTGGATCCAGAAGATTATCCGCGACACAAATGATAGGGGCCATAGCCGTGAAAAAGTGATGGGCTCGATTGTCCGCAGCATGGATGATTACATCAAACATATGACCCCGCAATTTTCGCGAACCCACATTAATTTTCAACGAGTGCCAACGGTTGATACCTCTAACCCTTTTAGCGCCAAAGACATTCCGAGTCTCGACGAAAGCTTTCTGGTGATCCGTTTCCGTGGCATAAATAATGTTGATTTTCCTTATTATCTTAATATGATCCAAGGCTCATTTATGTCCCGCATTAATACTTTAGTCGTCCCCGGTGGAAAAATGTCATTGGCCATGGAGCTTATTTTGACACCATTGGTTAAAGACTTAATGGATAAACGCATAGAGTTACAAAATCTAAATGATATCAAGCCCGATTAAGCTTGATTTAAGTCATGGTGGCTAGAATAGTTACATCGTGATTTCAAGCGAAATAGCGGCAGTTGATGTGCTTAAAGTGCTAATCCCCCTTTTTGTTCTGTTAGTGCATTAAGCACATTAACGAAACCAAACAACGTCGCGGCTCAAGCACCCACATCAACTATTATCCCTTCAGATAAACAAGTGAATACACTGATTGGTTGATAATAGTAAATGACTCACATTGCTCACTCTGAGCATTACATAAGCGGGATAATTTCTCGATAAGCTTGATTATTTTGGTACTGTTTCAAGCGCAAAATAAACTCATCGCTGCGCGCAATCTCCGGGTAATCCTTCAAGGCATCAATGGCTTTTTTCTGCGTATCAATCGCTGCAGTAAAATCACCGAGTTCTGCATATGCAGCCGCAAGGTTATCCAATACAGTCGGATCATTCTGATCATGCTCAAGTAATTTTAACGACATCGACACCGCACGCGAGCCATCTCGATATTCAGCTTCAGGGCACGTTGCTAATATCCAAGCAATATTGCCCATTGATACAGCATCACCCGCAACACTAAACTGCTCCATTGCTTTACCGCAATTACGCACCACGCCATCGCCACCAGCAGAATAAATAAACCCTAAACGAAAATGAGCCCATTTATCACCTTGCTCAACCATTTGCAGATACCATTTTTCAGCAAGCGCTAAATCACGCGGAAATAATTTACCTTCAAAGGCTAAATCCGCTAATGTTTGTTGTGCTTTTATGTGTTGCTGCAGAGCAGCAAGATTAATCCAATTCAAACCTTGTTGAGTATCTTGAGTAGCAAATCGTCCTGAAAGGTTCATTAAGCCCAATAAAAATTGTGCATCAGCATTGCCCTGTTTAGCTTTAATCTGAATATGAACCAGTTTAGTCGCCGCCTGAGACTGAATGGAGGGCGGGATCACAAACGCTTTTACAGACAAACTTAACCCACTTAATAAAACGACACAGATAACAACCCCGATTTGACTCAGTTTTTTCACGCATACCTCGACAACTATTAATGATGCTGATTAAATAACATTAGCTAAGACATAGTTCTAATACAATAGATAAATGCCATTGGCTGTAACCCAATCGTAGTGATGATGAAGACTAATTCACAAAAAAAGTGGACAGTCATCACAAACGAGATAAATTTAATCTAAAATTTAACAAGTTAATATACACTACCCACACTTCTAAATACGATCTCTATCAAAGTTTTCACCGTTTCAATAGCGTAGAATGCTTAATTAGACATTACTTACTTTCATTTTTAATCAATCGAGGAATATCATATGGCTCTGATTGGTAAGCCAAAACCTGACCCAACATTAGAATGGTTTCTTTCACATTGTCACATTCATAAGTACCCAGCAAAGAGTACTTTAATTCACGCAGGTGAAGAGTCTGACACTTTATATTACATCGTCAAAGGTTCGGTCGCAGTATTGATCAAAGATGACGAAGGTAAAGAAATGATCCTGTCTTATCTTAATCAAGGCGACTTTATCGGTGAGCTTGGGTTGTTTGAAGAACAATCTGAACGTACTGCTTGGGTTCGTGCTAAGCAAGCATGTGAAATTGCAGAAATTTCTTATAAGAAGTTTAAGCAACTCATTCAGGTTAATCCTGAAATTCTCATGAAGCTTTCTGCGCAAATGGCATATCGTTTACACAGCACTAGTCAAAAAGTGGGCGACTTAGCCTTCCTTGATGTGGCTGGCCGTATTGCACAAACATTATTACATCTTGCTAAGCAACCTGATGCAATGACACATCCTGACGGCATGCAGATTAAGATCACCCGCCAAGAGATTGGTCAAATTGTCGGTTGTTCACGCGAAACCGTTGGTCGAATTTTAAAAATGCTTGAAGAACAAAATTTGATTCAAGCACACGGTAAAACAATCGTGGTTTATGGCACTCGCTAAAAACGACGACTAAGGCTAAATGTTTAAGCCTTAATCATTTAGGCTTCAGCTTGATTTAAGCCAAGATACTTAAAGTGGTGTTCATACTCTGAACGCCACTTTTTTTTATTTTGGAGCGACCATGAATAGCTTGTTCTCCACAGTAATGAGCAGCTTAATGGCCATCACCATTAACCAACAAGATATTCCCGCAAAAGAACTCCCTCTGGATCACGACAATGTCCAAAAATTGGTTTCTTCTGGTAATATACGTTCATTAGATGATTACTTAGCCTGGGTATCGCAGTATTGTGATGGCCACTTAATCGACGCGCAGCTTTATCAACACCAAGATAAATTGCGCTATAATCTACAATTTAAGCTAAAACAAGGGCATGTTGTTAATCTGCAGTTAGATGCAGCTAATGGCATGCAAGATTCATTGACTCAATTACCGAGCGAATGTACTAAACATGAAACTGTTACTCGTTGAAGATAACCCATTACTCGTTGCCGAGCTTGAAAAACAACTCAAGCAAGCAGGTTATATTACCGATGTCACAGACAAAGCTATTGAAGCCGATTATTTGATGAAAGAAACCAATTATGACTGTGTCATTTTAGACATAGGCTTACCTGATGGAAATGGTTTGTCATTAGTGACTCAATGGCGTGAACGTGGCATCAATACCCCCGTAATTATGTTGACAGCGCGCAGTCAGTGGCACGAAAAGGTTGAAGGTTTTAATGCGGGTGCTGATGATTACTTAGGTAAGCCCTTTCATACCCAAGAACTGCTCGCTCGCATTCAAGCGTTAATTCATCGCGCTCATGGGCGGATAAACTCATCATCCAAACAATTATGTTATGCCGGCGTCAACCTCGACGAAAATGAACAAAAAGTTACTGTCGATGATCAAGAATATGAACTGACATCTATGGAGTTTAGGTTACTCAAAATCTTTTTGATGTCGCCAAAAAAACTTCTTTCTAAGCAGCAGCTTACAGACAAGCTTTATCAGTTTGATGATGAAAAAGAAAGTAACGTCGTTGAAGTTTACGTGACACATTTACGTAAAAAACTGGGTAAAACAGCTATCGAAACCCGCCGTGGCCAGGGTTATATTTTTCATGGCATTATTGAATGATCTCAATTCGTTTTAAATTAAGTCTATGGCTCAGTGGATTAATCATCATTGCCACCCTCATAGGCTTATTTTTGTTTGAGTCGATGCTGCGAGATGCGTTTCATGACTCAATTATTAACCGCCTAGAAGAAGATTTAGAACATATTATTATCGCCACTCAACTCAATGAAGATGAGTTAGTTATCGACCAAAGCCAATTATCCAGCTTCTATCGACCCGCCTATTCAGGACGTTACTTCCAATTAAATTTGCCCGACCGAACTATTCGCTCTCGGTCCTTGTGGGATGCAGAGTTACACATTGAACCCTTACAAGCGCAACAAAAACGCGTTTGGCAGGCTAAAGGGCCCAAAAATAATGATATGCAGCTCTTATCTATCGGCATAGGCGCGCCAAACAGCCCCAACACCGCAACACTGACTGTCGCCCAAGACCTCAGTATCGGCCGTAGTGTCTTCAGTGAAGTGTTTGGCGCTAAATTGGCAATCAATATTGGCATGTTACTCGCGATGATCGCCGGTATTTTTATTATTTTACGCCAGTCTTTTAAGCCGGTGAATCAAATCCAAGGTGCTCTGGCTAAGCTTCGCGAAGGTGAGATTGCCTCGCTATCCATTTCACAAATTCCAGCGGAGATCCGCCCACTCGCCGAAACCTATAATGAATTATTAGACTACACGGCTAAACAGATTGAACGTAGTCGCAATAACTTAGGTAATTTAAGTCACGGCTTAAAAACCCCACTCGCGGTGATGCAGCAACAAGTTGAAGCTCTCGGACTCAGCCATCCCGATGCCGCGATGGCAATGCAGCAGCAATTGGATTTAGTCCATAAAATGATTGAACGTAAATTGGCTGCGGCACGCATAACAGGGGACATGTTACCCGCGGCACAATTAGCCATTCCAAAAGATTTCGATAGCTTAATCCAAACGCTACATAGAGTGCATCACCAACAATATATACAATGCACCATAGTCAATCCGCAGCAGATAAGTCGTATTCCAATTCATCGCGAAGATGGCATGGAATTATTTGGCAACTTGCTCGACAATGCCTTTAAATGGGCAAACACCCAAGTTAACATCAGTATTGGCTACACAGATTCAGAGGCAATATTACTGCAAGTAGAAGATGATGGTATTGGCGTAGAACCAGCCCAAATGGCCTCACTAACCACCAGAGGATCTCGATTAGATGAAGCCACCATGGGTCATGGATTAGGCTTATCTATCGTTAAAGAGATTTGTGACCAATACGGTTTTGTATTGCAATTTAGTCGCAGTGAAACGTTAAAAGGCCTGAGCGTCAGTATTTTGATTAATCAATAACAATACCCATAAAAAAACCTAATTGATGACTCAATTAGGTTCTTTGTCGATAGATGAACATTACATCGCATTGGTACTTTCAAAAATTTTGTCGGCTGATGCCGCTACAAAACCAGTATAAATCTGACCATTATCCATCGGATAACGGCGAGCGAATTCATAGAAACAACTTGGAATTTCAACATCGCCATCGGTAAACTTCACCACCACTTTATCGGCCATGGTCGAAGACTGTTCTAGCAGCACTTCTGGCGACCCTTTAATTTCACCGCCTGAGCTATTTAATAAAAAGCCAGCCTGTTTTAAGGCTTGGTTTACATCTTCAATACGCTCAAACTCAGGTAAATCATTAATTGAAACCGTAAAATGATTGGCACGATAACCTAATGCCGCAACCCACGCCGCATATTCACTTTCAACGAGTAATGCTTGGTATGTCGCTTTATCTAGATCCCAATGACAGCCAGAATAAATAAAATTATCTGCAGTAGTAGCTGCGACATCCACTTGGCCAACTAAGTCATGAATGGTCTTTTGCAACTCAGGGCTAAACTCTTCAACTAACAGCTCAGAAATAAACACCTTTGGCTGTTTAGGATCCGGATGTTCAAAATGCTTGGCAATCAGCTTTTTCTGCACAAACTGATAATCACCACTGTCGACATAACCAAGAGAAGTGAAATGCTTGGCCAGTACGTTTAAATTCACCTTGGCGATATTAAAGGTCCGCAACGCAATATGGTCATTGATGATGGGAGCACCGTGGCCTAATAGCTGATGAATTTTCGCCGCTGACGGCGTCATCTGAATATAGTCTTGCCATAAGGCAGCAAATAAAGCATTAACGTCAGTATGCATGGTTAAATCCTTCTAAATAAGGCTGGCGATTAACATCGCCAGCACTGATCATGCGATGAATTTATCAGTTAAATTGATAAACCAGGGCTTAAAGTTGCAGGTAAGCTCACCGCGTCAGCTTCCATTGAAGCGACTGGGTAAGCACAGTAATCAGCAGCATAAAATGCACTTGCACGATGGTTACCCGATGCGCCAACACCACCAAACGGTGCTGCACCTGATGCGCCAGTGATCTGCTTATTCCAATTAACAATACCTGCACGAATGCGCGCTAAAAAGTAATCATAATCTTCACGGCTATCCGCTAATAGACCTGCAGATAAACCATAGCGAGTCGCATTGGCTAAATGAATCGCTTGGTCAAAATCGCGATAACGAACGAGTTGCAATAATGGACCAAAATATTCTTCATCAGGTAATTCAGCAATCTGAGTCACATCAATTAAACCTGGAGTGACTAAACCGGTTCCGGCTTCAACTTGCACTAACTCAACTAATGAAACGCCACCTAGTGACTGCAAGGTAGCTTGTGCACCAACCATGCCAAGCGCTGCGGTTTCAGAAATCATCGCCCCCATAAACGGCTGTGGTTGTGCGTTCCAAGGACCGACTTTAATTTGCTTAACCGCTTTGACTAGCGCTGCGATTAACGCATCGCCTTGCGCGCCTTCTTCAACGTATAAACGACGGGCACAAGTACAACGCTGGCCAGACGAAATATAAGCAGACTGAATGATGTCATGAACTGCAGCTTTGGTATCCGTTACGCCTTTAACGATAAGCGGATTATTACCGCCCATCTCCAAGGCTAAGATTTTACCTGGGAGGCCAGCATATTGTTCATGTAAAATATGCCCAGTACGAGAACTGCCGGTAAAGAATAATCCGTCAATTTGTGGATGCGACGCTAACGCTTTACCGGTTTCAACTTCACCTTGCACTAGGTTAATCACACCTTGTGGCAAACCGGCTTTATCCCAACATTTCAGCATTAACTCAGCCACTTTAGGCGTCAATTCAGACGGCTTAAATACCACTGTGTTACCCGCCAATAATGCTGGCACTATGTGACCATTTGGCAAATGCCCGGGGAAGTTATACGGACCAAATACGGCCACAACACCATGAGGCTTGTGGCGTAATACGGCGCGTCCTGCAGGTAAATCATTGGTTTCAGTACCGGTACGTTTGTCGTGAGCTTTCGCTGACAAGGCAATTTTACCAATCATGGCACCCACTTCAGTTGCGGTTTCCCACTGTGGCTTACCCGTTTCTTGGGCTATGGTTTCAGCGATTTCGGCTTTATTAGCTTCTAGTTCTGCGCGGTACGCTTCTACAATGGTCAAGCGGGTTTCATAGCCCAACATAAACCAATCAAACTGCGCCGCGCGAGCGGCATCGACAGCTGCATTCACTTGTGTGGCAGTCGCAGTGTTACCTTGCCAAATGACGTCACCGTTGGCAGGGTTTTTTGAGTTAATATCATGACCTTCGCCAGCTAACCACTGACCTTTAATATATTGTGTCATTTCTTGCTCCTACATTGCTAAAACACGAATTTGCTCGCCTTCGCTAACCATAAGACCGGCGGCGATTTCAGGACTAAGCAGTACATTGTCGTGTTCATCAGAGACCAATAATTTTATCGCTGATGCACGATAATCAGCGAGTGAAGTGTTGGATATAATAAAATGGTGATCGGCATGTAACATTTTGCCGATGTTAACCGTGAGTAAGCGACTTTTCTTTACTGAGCGAATATCACTAATTGAACATTCAACCGTTGGGCCGCCATCAAAAATATCGACGTAATTGCGGAACCTAAATCCTTCAGCTTGCAGTAAACGCAGTGCTGGCTTAGTATTTTTATGGACTTCACCGATCACTTTTTGGGCTTTTTTAGGCAACATACACACGTAAACAGGGTTTCGCGGCATCATTTCGGCCATAAACGCTTTTTTGCCTAAGCCAGATAAATAATCGGCTTCAATAAAGTCGATGCCTAAAAAATGATGCTGTAGCCATTCGTAAAAAGGTGAGTCGCCATGGTCATCACTAACACCGCGCATTTCAGCTATCACAGTTTCACCAAAGCGATGCTGATGTTGGGCTAATAATAAAAAACGTGATCGCGACAACATTCGACCATTGTTACCTTTACGATAACCGTCTTTTAAAAACAAGGTACACAGTTCCGCGGCGCCCGTGTAGTCATGGCATAATGTCAGGGTTTCAACTTCATTACGGACCGATATTTGTTGAGAGTGGTATACCTCAGTACCTAAACGGTAATGATAAAAAGCATCTTCCATGCCGACAGCCGCTTCAATACCACAGGTACCAACAACTTCATTGGTTTTCATGTCTTCAAGCACCATCAAATAACCTTCGTCAAAAGGTTTATCAACATGCTTGATAAAAGATGCCTCTGCCCTAGCAATCTTTGAACGCAGTAACTCTTCGTTAACTGGTAAAGATGTAAAACCGTGGCCTGACTCGACTGCGATACTGTAGAGTGCATCGTAATCACTTGCACGGATAGGACGTATGATTAACATCTTAATCTCCTCATTGCGCCACAAGCAAACAGCGCTGAAATACATTTCGGCGCATATTTACGTTGTCAGCGTACCCAAACAAAAAAGTGCACGCTGGGGGTGCACTTTTTGCTAATTAACCTGCAACCACTTTTGCTACAGCGCGTTCAAAACGCAATAAGCCTTCTGCGATATCAGCTTCTGGGATCACTAATGAAGGAGCAAAACGCACAACGTTTGCACCGGCCATCAAACTCATTAAGCCTTCAGCAACTGAGGCTAACAAAAACTCGCGACTACGACCTTCATATTGCTGATTTAATACCGCACCAATTAACAAGCCTTTACCACGCACTTCACTAAATACGTTGTATTTGGCATTAATTGCCGCTAAACCATCACGAAATAGCTGTTCGCGATGTTTAACTCCGTCCAGTACTTCTTTGGTATTAACCACATTCATTACCGCATTTCCTACAGCACAAGCCAGTGGGTTGCCGCCATAAGTAGAACCATGAGTACCGATTTTTAAGTGAGCGGCAATTTTTGCTGTTGTTAGCATTGCGGCGATAGGGAAGCCACCGCCCAGCGCTTTGGCACTGGTTAAAATATCAGGCACGATATCAGTACCCATGTAAGCAAATAGCTCACCGGTTCGGCCTACGCCCGTTTGTACTTCATCAAAAATCACTAATGCGTCGTGCTTATCGGCTAAACGACGTACCGCTTTTAAGAACTCAGGCTCACCGTCGATAATCCCGCCTTCACCTTGAAGAGGTTCAAGCATGATGGCACAAGTCTTATCAGAAATAACCGCTTCAAGTGCAGCGATATCATTAAAAGGCACGTGAGTAATACTTTGTGGCTTAGGGCCAAAACCGTCAGAATAAGCAGCTTGTCCGCCTACGGTTACCGTAAAGAATGTACGGCCATGGAACGCTTTATCAAATGCGATGATTTGATCTTTATCAGCACTATGGTTGTCTAGTGCATAACGACGAGCCAATTTTAAGGCGGCTTCATTCGCTTCAGCACCTGAGTTAGCAAAATATACCCGCTCAGCAAAAGTGGCATTAACTAACTTTGTGGCTAATTCAAGCGCTGGCTCGTTAGTCATTACGTTTGATAAATGCCATAACTTTTCGCTCTGCTCTTTTAATGCAGACACTAAAGCAGGGTGACAATGACCTAAACAATTTACTGCAATACCACCAGCGAAATCGATGAATTCTTTGCCTTCTTGATCCCACACTCGGCTACCTTTACCGCGTACAGGAATAACCGCGGCAGGCGCATAATTAGGCACCATAACTTCATCAAATTGGGCACGGGTTAGATTCATTTCTACACTCATTGCATTTTATCCTTCAGGTTGTAAACGGCTTCAAAGCCGCTGTTTCCGCTGTTTGCTTTATATTCTGTTAGTTCATTAGCGGAAGTTTGTATTATTTATGCGACATTATTAGCGAAAATGTGATCAAAATACCAGTTCAGTACAATTAACTTGTGCAGGCTTGCTTGGCATTGTGCATAAAGATTTAAAAAACATGCCTAAACAATGCGCTTATTCAGGGGTATGGAGCATAACTAGTCATAAAAAAACTTATTTGACTCGATTTTGTGTGGCTATTCATCAAAAGTGAATAATTACACAGATTTAACATTTCCAACTCTGACAGAGATAGTCGGTTTAAAGTAAATCAAGCTTACGAAAATTTTGCCCTTTAAGCCGAATTAATTCTTGATCTGAAAATTGATAATAATCAAACATAATTCGCTTTTCTTGTGGATCGATTTGTTGTTGCTCTTCTAACAAAAGCACTTTGGCATAACAACTGGCCTTAGCCACTATCGCGGCATCAGCTGACAACTCGGTGAAATGGTAATCGTGATCTAACTCTTTTAATACTAAGGTTATCGGAGAGTCTTCAAATTTAAGTAATGTCAGCAATTGCCAATTTAAACGATGGCTATGTTGTATCACTTGATCTAACACCGCTTGCGCAGGAAAATCAGTTGCCATAATGGCATCGTAAACTTGTTTTTCGCCACTGTGACTGGCCTCTCTGAGCCATGTCCCCCAAGTGTTATCAAACATATGCCCACTTTGGCTGAGTATGATGGAGGTAGAAAATTGATACATTAAGGCACAGCTATAGGCCAAACTCGGCGCTTCATTATGTAACTCAGCTAACGTTTGCGCCGCAATGGCACTTACCATGCTATATCGCCTTAGCTTTCTGGTTATCCACAATAAGTTAGCATTACCTGAAGGTAACCAATGACGTAAGCAAAAATAAGGGATCAGTAAGCGTAAATTCTCAATCCCGATATAGTTAAGCACCAGCTTAATGTCAGTCACTTGCACATCGGTATGTTTGGGCCGTCGGTGACCTGATGCCGGACTGTTAATTAAATTGATTAAATCACGAGATAACCAGCTAATACTTTCAATAATGGGTCGAAGTCGATTAATGTTAAGGTCTGAATGTAATAATAAATCGAGCAGTAAAATTTGGCTTTCGCTAATTCCCGATGCCTCTAATACCATTTGTGGATGCGCTAATTGATGCTCTATCGCATGATTAACCGTATGGGTTAACTGTGCAGACACCTCAAGAAATACATTTTTTTCTTTAGCTTGTTTTTCGAGGCGCACTTTTAATGCTTGACGCTCAATATCAAGCTTATTGGCACTCTGTTCTAACTCAACGCTCAACTCATCAGGCATAGCATTGGCTTTGTGCTTACCCACAATAAGTTGTTTATAGAGCCGGCGCTCAATCTCGATGACTTTTCCGGGCCGAACTCCACCTGCTATTGATATTGCCACTTACATTGCCTTTTACTGTTTTTATCGCTTAATCATAAAAATTATGGCTTCTCAAAGGAAGCCATAATCGATATTTATTTGTTTTTTTGAATCCAGAGCCAATTAGTTAAGTTCTTGATCAAACAATTTATAAATACGACGATACTGGTCTAACCAACTTGAAGCTTGCTTAAATCCATGCGGCTCAACCGGATAGATTGCCATTTCAAACATCGGTTTTTCTAATTCAATCAGACGTTGAACCATGCGCACACTATCTTGAAAAAATACGTTGTCATCTACTACACCACTCATGATCAGTAATGGTTTCTGTAAACCTTGAGCATATTCTATCGGTGAGCTACGCTCATAGGCGATAGGATCAACGTCAGGCGTATTTAAAATATTTGACGTGTATGGCGCATTATAATGGGCCCAGTCTGTTACAGGGCGTAATGCGGCCCCTGCTTGGAATAACTCAGGTTCATTAAACAGCGCCATAAAGGTGAGAAATCCACCGTATGAACCACCATAAGTACCAACACGTTTGCTATCAACGTTAGCATTTTTCGCCAGCCAAGCCACACCGTCTATCAAATCTTCAACTTCAGGATGACCCATATTACGATAAATTGACGTACGCCAGTCACGTCCATAACCTTTTGAACCGCGATAATCCATGTCCATCACCACATAGCCTTGTTGGGTAAGTAAGTTATTGAACATAAATTCACGGAAGTAGCCTGAAAAACCATAATGGGCATTTTGTAAATAACCGGCTCCATGGTTAAACACCACGGCTGGATATTTATCAGCTTGCTGAGGATCATAATCTTGTGGCAAATAAACCCGAGCGTAAATTTGCCCCGCGCCATGGCTTGAAGGTACTGTGACTATTTGCGGTGCTTGCCAAGGATATTGTGTAAACGCTGTGCTGGTATAATGGGTTAATTGGCTAATTTCGCCACCAATAGATTGAATGTATAGCTCATCAGGGTGCACAGCAGAAGAAGCCGTTAATAACAGTGATTGCCCATCAGGGCTTAAGCTGTAATCCAATGTGCCTAACCACTGAGTCAGTTGTTCTGTTTTGCCGCTGGCAATCTCTACACGGTAAACATTATAGCTGCCTGGGTGGTCTTTATTGGCACGATAATAAAGATGTTTTGCATCGGGTGATAAAGTCACATTATCAACCACAAATTGGCCATTAGTTAAGGCTGTTACTTCATTAGAGGCTGTTTTGATATATAGCTGAGAAAAACCAGACTCTTCAGATAAGTAGTACATGCTATCGGTACCGGTTATCCAACCAAATTGATTAAAATTATAATTTACCCAAGCATCATCATGTAATCGGTGTTCGGTTATCAGCTTGCCTTTTTGAAGATCAACACTGGCGATCCAGCGATCTTTGTTGTCAACGGCTTCCAGCATCACTAATAATTTATCGTCAGACTCATGCCACTGAATTGCACTCTGACTCCATTCCCAATCTTGCATTAACTGGACTAAACGTGGTGCTTTTTCGCTTTTATAGCTTTTGCCTTGGGCCTTAGCATTTTCAGTTTTGACACTTGCCAGTACGTCTTGATCAAAACCTGTTAGACCTTCGATGCTAATGTCTTTTTTATTGTGTTCAACAAGATCAAGTAGCACTAAACGTTGTCCAGGAAAGACATCTTCAGCCACTCGAGCACGAGAAGGCACGGGAACGACATAACCCTCTTGGCCCAAATAATTGGGCATAATGTCGTGTTCTGCACGCCAATCATAATTTTTATCAGTCAATGCCAATATCACGTAACGTCCATCAGGTGACAAGCTCATTTCTGAAACCACTTCGGCATCACCTAAATACCAAGGTTTAGCTGAAAAAGTAGGATCGGCTTTAGCCAATGAGTCACGGTATTCATCACGTGTGACACTGTTATCATGTTCCCTGGCAACATAGTTAATTAATCTGTGCTGTTGCTTAGCGATAAAGCTACTGGGTGCTTGCGTCGCTTTAGGTTCGTTTTCCATTTGGATGGCGGCAATTTGTTCCACTAGCCCGCTAGACTGGTGCACCCGAAAAATATTATTACCTTGCCAGAATGCAAGGTCGCCACCCGTTAAAAAACGCACCCCATTAATGGCATCATTTTGACGGGTAATTTGCTTTATTTCACCATTTGATAAGTCTTTTACAAATACGTTACCTTGATAAATATAGGCTTTTTGAGTCTTTGCCTGATCGAATACGCCATTACGTTGATCGGCAAGATGTAGCTGATTGAGTGCAAGTTTGTTTGCCTCAGACTGTCCAATAGCTTGTTGATAAAAATCACGGACCGGAGATTGATGTGCTTGGCGACTGAAATATACCGATTGACTGTCATCGCTCCAATAAGCTCCTTGAGCAAAGATTCCCATCCAATCTGGATTGGCCATAATTTGATTAAGTGTCAACGGCTGCTGGGCTTTTGGAGGCGGTGCTAATGGTACGGTCAATGCGCTTGCGCTGGGGGTTACGATAGCAGAGGTATTGTTAATATCGGTGGCGGCACAGCCACTCATTATGGCCAAAGAAAGTGCACTCAGCGCAATGTTTCGCATAAAGCTTGTCATGATCATCCCTTTTATTATTTTTAAGCGCTATTTATAGCATAATTGCCGCGTGACTTTAGCCAGATTGGTTGCAGAAGTTGTAACAGAATAAGTGATTATCAACCTAAAAATAGACTGTGAATAACACTTTATAGATGTAAAAAGTTATCCAATAGTTCATGACCTTGCTGAGTCAATATAGACTCAGGATGAAACTGAACACTGTAAATACCTAAATCAGCATGGCTCATTGCCATAATTTCACGACCATAAATTGGGTCATCAAACCACGCATCCAGCCTAAAGCCATTGGGAACATGATTAATCAACAATGAATGATAGCGAGTCACCTGCAGCGGAAGTGCTAACTGAAAAAATAATCCCTGTTGATTATGTTCAATCAAGCTGGTTTTACCGTGCATAACACGTTTTGCACGTATAACGTCAACGCCAAACGCTTGGGCGATAGCTTGATGTCCTAAACAGACACCCAGAATGGGAATTTTACCCGCAAAGTGTTTAATCGCCGCAAGTGAAATACCCGCTTCATTTGGAGTACACGGACCGGGAGAAATGATTAAATGAGTCGGTGCTAATGCTTCAATTTGTTCAATGGTGATGTCATCATTTCGCTTAACCAGTATCTGTTGCCCAAGCGCTTGGAAGTACTGTACTAAGTTAAACGTAAAAGAATCATAATTATCAATCATCAACAACATTATGGGTTCCACTTCGTTATAAATTTTTTGTGGCACAACAATTTTAGCTTAAAAAAAACCAGCCTTGCGACTGGTTTTATGTGCTGATAACTAATCGTTACTTCACCACAGTTAAATGGTTTTTACGCTTAGCTTTATCATCTGGATCCGTCGATTTAGGCGATGGTGGCAATGTCGAAGTATCATCAACAGATTTCATTGATGGTGGCACAGATGATAAATCATCATCTTCACCTTCGATCATGTACGCATCTTCCATATCAAACACCGTGCCAGCGCCGTTTTCACGAGCATAAATGGCGACGATAGATGCCATAGGTAAATAGACATTTTGTGGTACACCACCAAAACGTGCATGAAACTCAACAGCATCATTGGACATGTGAAGATTAGACACCGCTCCGGTGGCAATATTCAGGACGATTTGACCGTCTTTGACAAATTGCTGCGGAACTTGCGTACCGTTAACAAATGCATCCACAACTACGTGTGGCGTCAAATGGTTATCCATCAACCACTCATAGTAAGCACGCAACAAATATGGACGATTAGCTGTTATTGGTTTCATTACATGCCCATGCGCATTTCGCGCTCAGCCTCAGTTAACGATGCCTTAAATGATTCACGTTCAAAAATACGGGTCATATAAGCACTGATATCTTTCGATGTACGAGGATCTAAGTGAATACCTAATACTGGTAGACGCCATAATAATGGGCCTAAGTAACAATCAGATAAACCAAACTCTTCGCTCATGAAGTATGGCATTTCAGCAAATACTGGCGCTAGAGCAATCAAGCTTTCAGTTAACTCTTTACGCGCAGCATCAGCTTTTTCACCTTTACGGATACGCTCTACAAGCGCATACCAGTCAGTGTCGATTCTGTGCATCATTAAACGGCTTTGGCCGCGAGATACTGGGTATACAGGCATTAATGGAGGATGTGGAAAACGCTCATCCAAATATTCCATAATAATGCGTGATTCGTACAACACTAGCTCACGATCAACTAAGGTCGGTACTGAGTTGTATGGATTTACTTCAAGTAAATCTTCAGGCATCTCACTTGGGTCTACCTGTAAAACATCAACGGTAACCCCTTTTTCAGCCAATACGATACGTACTTGGTGACTATATAAATCATCGGCACCAGAAAAAAGTGTCATGATAGAGCGCTTGTTGGCAGCAACAGCCATTGATACCCTCCAGAAACTAAAAAAAACAAAACAAACGAGGGGGCTAAGCCCCCCGTTTACAATATGCGGATGGTGTATATTAACCGTTATTGATGGCTAGTGTACATCTTTCCAGTATTCTTTCTTCAACAAATAAGCAATGATGAAGAAAATAAACAGGAATCCAAGTACCCACCAGCCTAAAGCTTCACGCTCTAACTGAACAGGTTCAGCAGAATAGACTAAGAAACCGGTGATATCACGCACCGCTTGGTCGTATTCTTCTGCACTCATTTTGCCACCAGTAGCAGGGTTTAGACCTACTAATTCAACCGTTTCAACACCGTCAATTACTTTCTTTTCATAATGAGGAGTTGCAAGACCTTGCAGGTCTTGTAAAACATGTGGCATACCCACTAATGGGAACACGGTATTGTTGGCACCAAATGGACGAGTCTCATCTGCATAGAAACCTTTTAGGTAAGAATATACCCAATCAGCTCCACGTACACGAGCAACTAACGTTAAATCTGGAGGCGCAGCACCAAACCATTTAGCCGCATCTGCAGTAGGAATTGCGTTTTCCATTAGATCACCGATTTTAGCATTGGTGAACATGTACTTATTACGCATATCATCGTTAGAGATACCTAAGTCAGTGGCAACACGCTCATAGCGTTGGTATTGCGTGCTGTGACATCCAGAGCAGTAATGTTGGAATAAATCCACACCACGCTCTAATGACGCTTTATCATGTAAATCAACGTTAGCGCTTTCTAAATGAACACCATGTCCACTTGCTGCCATTGCGAGAGATGGCAGTAATGTAACTAATGCAATTAATAACTTTTTCATTAGTGTGTCACCCTCGTTGGCACTTCTTTTGTTTTCTCATTTTTACTGTAGAACCATAAGGCTACAAAGAAACCAAAATAAGTGAAAGTGAATACACGTGCCGCTATAGTTAACTCAGGCGTTGCAGGAACGACACCTAAATAACCAAGAATGATGAACGACACAGTAAATTGTGCAATGTTGATTTTGTGAGCCAAACTACGGTAGCGGATAGACTTCACTTTACAACGATCAAGCCAAGGCAGAATAAACAGCACAGCAATCGACAGACCCATAGCAACAACACCGATTAACTTATCAGGAATTGCACGCAAAATGGCATAGAAGGGTGTGAAGTACCAAACAGGCGCTATGTGATCAGGGGTCTTCATTGGATTAGCCGCTTCAAAGTTTGGCTTTTCAAGGAAATAACCACCGCCTTCAGGCATAAAGAACAGCACATAACAGAACACGATCAAGAAACCAGCTACACCCATAATATCTTTTACAGTGTAATAAGGGTGGAATGGAATACCATCAATGGGCCATCCGTTCTCATCTTTGTTCTTTTTAATCTCGACGCCGTCTGGGTTATTCGAACCCACTTCATGTAATGCAATTAGGTGTAAGAACACCAACACAACCAATACAAGTGGTAACGCAATAACATGCAGTGCGAAGAAGCGGTTTAATGTTGCGCCAGAAATAACGTAGTCACCACGGATCCACAATGTTAGGTCATCACCAATAATAGGAATGGCACCAAACAAAGAGATAATGACCTGCGCGCCCCAGTAAGACATTTGTCCCCAAGGCAGTAAGTAACCCATGAATGCTTCAGCCATCAGCACAAGGAAAATCAACATACCAAATAGCCATAAGAGCTCTCTTGGTTTTTGATAAGAACCGTAAATTACCCCACGGAACATGTGCATATAGATCACAAAGAAAAACGCCGATGCACCGGTAGAGTGCATATAACGAAGTAACCAGCCGTAATCAACATCACGCATTATGTATTCAACAGAAGCAAACGCACCTTCTGCTGTAGGTACGTAATTCATGGTTAACCAAATACCTGTCAGTAACTGGTTAACTAATACTAATAATGCTAATGAACCAAAGAAATACCAAAAGTTAAAGTTCTTTGGTGTCGCATACTGACCCACATGACGGTTATAAGTTGCCGTCATTGGGATGCGTGCATCAATCCAATCAATTAAATTCTTAACCATTACGCCGCTCCTGTGTCTACACCGATGATAACGTTAGCATCACCGATATATTTGTGCGGTGGGACCACTAGGTTTAATGGTGCAGGAACACCCTGGAATACCCGACCAGCCATGTCAAATTTAGAACCATGACAAGGACAGAAGAAACCAGATGTCACGCCTTCAACCTGCTCACCGAATGAATCAGGCAGATAAGTTGGCGAACAACCTAAGTGAGTACAAATACCGACTGCAATAAAGAATTCAGGCTTAATAGAACGAGCAGGGTTAGTTGCATATTCTGGTTGCTGTAATTCTAAAGAAGCAGGATCGCGTAATTGACTGTCTAATGTTTTAAGATTATTTAGCACAGCTTCTGTACGACGAACGACCCAAACCGGTTTTCCACGCCATTCGACACGAATTAACTGACCTGGTTCTACTTTACTAATATTTACTTCGACCGGCGCACCTGCAGCTTTCGCCTTGGCACTCGGATTCCATGACTTGATGAAAGGAACCGCTACAGCGACAGCACCAGCACCACCTACTACGGCGGTTGCGGCTGTCAGGAATCTGCGACGTCCGGTATCGACTGGCGCATTGCTCATCCACTTATCTCCCAGAGGGTGTTGGAATTTTTATATTTCAATACTTTAGCGACCAAAAAGGTAAAACGCTAAAATCATAGTTTGAGGCGGTGCTCATTATAGCGAAAAATTAGAACCAGATCATAGTGAAAACATACATCTATGTTGAGGATATTAACATTTTTTTCAAAAGCGCATATAAATCAACCGTCCCGCAACAATTAGCAGCAACTTAATTAGTAAAAAAAACCGCGTTAACACTTAGTTAAATCAGCAATTTATCGACATTAGACAGTAAAAAACGTCTCAAAGCTTCACTATTGTCATTTACCAAAGTTTTTTGCAAAACTAAATTCAAATTACAGACATAAAAAAGCTCGGTAAAAACCGAGCTTTTTTTTAGGCTAAAAAAATATCAACGCTATTTTCCGCTAGATGATTTCATGTATTTGAAGAAATCGCCTTCAGGTTCTAACACCATAATGTCATTTTTGCCGGAAAAACTTTCTTTGTAGGCTTCTAAGCTACGTAAAAAGCTATAAAACTCAGGATCTTTACCGTAAGTATCAGCATAGATTTTTGCCGATAATGCATCACCTTCACCACGAACGGTCAAGGCGTTACGCTCAGCTTCAGCAATCTTAACCGTGACATTCGCATCAACAGTCGCGCGAATAATCTCAGCTTGCTCTTTACCTTCTGCACGGTGCTCTTTCGCCACAGCTTGGCGTTCGGCGCGCATACGTTGATAAATACTGATACTGACATTAGCAGGTAAATTAATTTGCTTAACACGTACATCAACCACTTCAATGCCAAGACTCTGAGCACTTTCAGAAGCATTTTCTAATGCATCGTTTTGCAATTCATCGCGTTTACCTGACACAATTTCCTTGATCGTCCGGCGACCAAATTCAGTGCGCAAATCGTTACTGATTTTGGCTTGTAATAAGCTTTCTGCATTGGCTTTAACACCACCATTGGTAGAAAGATAATACGTTTTAAAATCACGAATACGCCACTTAACATAGGAGTCGACCATTAAGTCTTTCTTTTCAGAAGTAACAAAACGATCCGCTGCACCGTCCAATGTCTGGATACGAGCATCCATATAGCGCACTTTATCCACTACGGGTAATTTAAAGTGAAGGCCTGGAGCAAATACCTTTGTGACGTCTTCATCTTTAAGGACTTTACCAAAGCGGGCTACAATTGCGCGTTCGCCTTCGTTTACCACCATCATAGATGAAAAACCAACCCCTAAAATGACCACAAGAATGATCAGAGCTAATCTACCCATTGTTAGTTCCTCCCTTGGCGAAGACGATCTTCGCGGCTGAGACGACCATCAGACGACATGCTCGTAATAGGCGTATTGACACCATCACCTGATCCCGAATTAATGTGACGCTCCGTCTCAGGTTGTACTTGATTGCGCGGATTCTTAGAAGAATCCATCAGTTTATCCAAAGGTAAATACATTAAATTACCGCTATTCTTCGTGTCAATGAGTACTTTATTAGTATCAGCCAGCACGGATTGCATCGCATTAATGTATAAACGATTACGGGTCACATCAGGCGCAGCTTTATACTCAGGTAATAACTTCTCAAATCGAGCGACTTTACCTTGAGCTTCAAGAACTTCACGCTGTTTATAAGCACTAGCTTGCTGTGTCATTCGTTCTACTTGGCCACGCGCTTTAGGTTCAATTTCACGCGCATAGGCTTCAGCTTCGCGAATAAAGCGTTGTTGATCTTCCTGAGCTGAAATAGCATCATCAAATGCATCTTTCACTTCTTCTGGAGGACGAGCGGGTAAAAAGTTAACGTCACGAACTTTTAAGCCTAGTTTATACGGCTCAATAATACGCTCTAACTCTGTCCAAGTATCACGACGAATACCATCACGTCCAGTGGTTAAAATGTCATCCATACGATTATGGCCAATGACATAACGCAACGCACTATCGGTCGCTTCACTTAAACTCGAATTGGCATCAACAGCACTGAATAAATATGAATAAGCATCTGATACGCTATATTGAATCACGAGTTCAACATTCACGACGTTTTCATCAGATGTCAGCATTCTGCCAGATGCTGGAATCGAACGGACCGTTTCCACGTCGACGGTAATCACTTCATCAATAAAAGTGGCTTTCCAATGTAAACCGGAACTCACTTCACCGATGTGATCACCAAAACGAAGTAACACACCACGCTCAGCTTCTTTAACCGTGTATAAACCCGACAATGCCCAAATAATTAAGGCAATAACGACAAATACAATCAATAAAGATGAATTAAATGGTAGACCTGAGGCGCTATTGCCCCCCTTGCCACCAAAACGTTTTGATAGGTTACGAAAGACTTCGTCAAGATCCGGTGGCCCTTTATCGTTACCACCTTTATTTCCCCAAGGGTCTTTGTTCCCCTTGTTACCGGGCTCATTCCAAGCCATTTAGCACTCCATAATTGGATGAAATAAATGAGATTAACAAGAGGTGTCTACTTCTGAAGATTCAAAAATAAATGCCTCTAATTCCCCCTGACTCTGTTTAGCTAATCGGCGCCAATCGGCCTCCGATAAACGAACAGACAAAATACAGTTCCCCAGATCGTCATACTCTTTCTGCTGTATTGCATCTAGCCGATAAAACTGGCCAAGATAATGTCCTGCTGATGCAGGTATTTTCAATGTAAGCTCGCAAATAACTTGACCGATTAATTCGGTTATAGCTTTAAGCAGCAAATCAAATCCAATGCGTTTTTGCGCAGAGACCCAAACCCTCTCAGGTTTACCGTCTTCACCGTAATCGATACGGGGCGCGAAATTTTCAAGTAAATCAATCTTGTTACATACTACTAATTGAGGAATCTCATCTGCATCAATTTCTTCCAATACATTTTGTACTTGGTCAAAATTTTCAGCCATATTTTCATCTGCACAATCAACGACATGTAAAAGAATTTCTGCTTGTCGAGTTTCTTGTAATGTGGCCTTAAATGCCGCAACAAGGTCATGAGGTAAATGACGAATAAACCCAACAGTATCCGCTAAAATTACCGCACCATCAGGTAATGATAACTTACGTAGCGTCGGATCCAATGTTGCAAATAACTGATCGGCAGCATAAACGTCCGATGACGTTAACGCATTAAATAATGTCGATTTACCCGCGTTGGTATAGCCCACTAAAGAAACGGTCGCTAAGTCACTGCGCTTACGAGCTCGGCGGCTTTGCTCACGTTGTTTATCCACTTTATCAAGGCGACGATTGATATTCTTGATCCGGCCTCGTAATAAACGTCGGTCTGTTTCAAGCTGAGTTTCACCCGGCCCTCGCATCCCGATACCACCTTTTTGTCGCTCTAAATGAGTCCAACCTCGAATTAAGCGTGTCGACATGTGGCGCAATTGCGCTAGCTCCACTTGCAACTTACCTTCATGAGTTCTTGCTCGTTGAGCAAAAATATCAAGAATAAGTGTCGTTCGGTCTAATACTCGACACTGACATACCAATTCAAGATTACGTTCTTGAGCAGGGCTCAATGCATGATTAAAAATAACTACATTGGCCTCAGTAGCAGCGACCATAGCAGCCAGTTCTTCAGCTTTACCGGTACCAATAAAAAACTTACGATCCGGCGAACGTCTGCTGCCAGTAATCACCCCAATAGAGCGAGCACCAGCAGATTCAACTAACAACTGTAACTCAATAAGATCTTCTCGACGCTCTTCATCAGAAAAGTCTATATGAACCAATACAGCTGTTTCACCCGCTTCATAACGATCAAACAAAAATTATATTCCTTTTCAATTATTCAACATCACTTTCTTCACCATTGGCAGTACCTTGGTGAGCAGAAACGTTAAATGGGCGTGCTGGTACGACTGTTGAAATAGCGTGTTTGTAAACCATTTGGCTTACCGTATTTTTCAACAAGATAACAAATTGATCAAACGACTCAACTTGGCCTTGTAATTTGATACCATTCACTAAATAGATAGAGACGGGTACACGCTCTCGACGCAATGCGTTCAAAAATGGGTCTTGTAAAGATTGCCCCTTAGCCATTTCAATTTCCTTTTTTTATTTTATAAATATGTTGAATTAAGTTTTATTGTTTAGTTTTAGTATTATACAGCAACGCCAAATTAGCTAGTTGCTTTGTTGCATAAGCGTAACTAAATTTCCTTCTGCACCACTTTCAAGCCACTGTAAATCGGGCCAACTCCTCAACCATGTTAATTGACGTTTGGCCAATTGCCTAGTGGCTGCAGTAGCTTTTTCGACCATTGTCGTATGATCAAATTCATTATCTAGGTACTGCCAGCACTGTCTGTAACCAACACAACGCATAGACGGTAGCTCTAAATGCAAATCGTTACGCGCTTTTAAACGCGCAACTTCTTCGATAAAACCTTGTTCTAACATCATATTAAAGCGTTTAGCGATTAATTGATGTAAAATTTTTCTGTCGGTTGGTGCAATAGCAAATTGCACTACATTATACGGCAAAGCGGCTGACTTCGTTTGAGTCAATTCAGTCATTGTTTTACCACTGATCCGATATACCTCTAGTGCTCGCGACAATCGTTGTGGATCGTTAGGATGAATTCTTTCTCCCGCGACGGGATCAATGTCACACAACTCTTGATGCAGCGCGTCCCAACCTTGGGTTTGAGCTTGAGCTAATATTTGCTGCCTAATGCCGTTATCAGCAGCGGGTAAAGGTGACAAACCTTCTAACAATGCCTTAAAGTACATCATGGTACCACCCACGAGTAAAGGCGTCTTACCTCGGCTAACAATGTCTTCTATAGCCAATAAAGCATCACGGCGAAAATCTGCCGCTGAATAACTTTCGCTTGGATCAAGAATATCAATTAATTTATGCGGCGCTAATTGCAGTTCTTGCAAACTCGGTTTAGCAGACCCTATATCCATGTCACGATAAATCAATGCTGAATCGACTGAGATAATCTCACAATTATGTTGCGTCGCCATTTCAATGGCTAGTGCCGTTTTGCCTGAGGCGGTAGGCCCCATTAAAAAAATCACTTTTGGCTTATCGACACTGTTCACGTTAATAATCTTTCATCCAATTGTGCCAAGGCAATATGTGTTCTTGGTCATAACAAATTTGTTTAGTTTCTTCGTCAAGTGAACAAAATCGCTGCCATAAGGCTGGCGCGGGCTCAAATTGCGATAAACTTTGTTGTGCAAGCCAACTCACAATAGCACTGTCTTTCGGTTGTTCTAATTGTATCCATTGTAGTAACTCAGGGATCACAATAGCAAGTTGGCTTTCCCTCAAATATGGGGGCACTTTTTTAATTATCAACTGCTGGAAGCGAATTGTTAATTCAATACCCATTTGGCGCAGTAACAGATCACGTATCACTAATGTTTCTGTCCAATCCAAATCTGCTGCAATAGACACTGGCATTAATAATGGCTGAGACACTAAACCATTAACAAACTTGGCTGCAACCTCTTCCTTTCTCACTGTCAACAACACCTGTTTTATTGGCAGTAATGACAGCTTATCATCTTTACAAATAACCCAATGCTCACCCGCTAATATGGGCGGCATTGCAACTTGAGTCGTCACTTCATTAACATATGATACTGGGGTATTCATCGGGGTATGCAGCAAATGTCCATAATTGGCAATGGCCGTCTTATTGACCCCTGAGGAAGATGCAATGGTGGGCTTTTTATCATAACTAGGCTTAATTGCAGCTGAATAGCCACCAGATAAGTCATTATTCTTTCCCGGAACATGCATCGAACCGAATGGGCTAACACTGTTAATCGCCTTGTCAGGCTCATGATTAAGTGTAAAGGCGTCTTCAGTGGTGTCGACGATATTGGCATTATGCAACAAGGTTGACTCTGTGTGCATCGGTGCGACATTATCATGGTGATGTAATTCAACATCAGGCAAAGACAATACAGGCATTTGCACTAACGCTGACTGTACCGTTTGTAGAATAAAGTCATGTACATAACGAGATTGATGAAAACGCACTTCGTGCTTGGCTGGGTGTACATTCACATCAACTTGGTGTGGATCAAGCGATAACATCAGCACATATCCCGGCTGATGCTCAATGCCATATTCAGCAAAAGCTTGTTTTACGGCATGATTAACCAGACGATCTCTGATTAATCGTCCATTGACATAAAAAAAGCTGGTATCTGTGATGACACTGTCATGTGGTGATTGTAAATAACCACTTAATAATAAACCATCATGTTCACACTCAATGCTCAACGCCTGTTCTGCAAAGGCTTTCCCACAAATTTGAGCTAATCGTTGCTGGGTCTGGATCTCGGTATTGGCAGGTCGATACTGGCGAACTAATTTACCATTATGTGTCAAGGTAAAGTGAATATCGTTGCGAACAATCGCAATCCGTTTTAACCACTCATCAATATGGGTAAATTCCGTTTTGTCGCTTTTTAAAAAACGACGTCTTGCGGGAGTATTAAAAAATAAATCCACCACTTCAATCGTTGAGCCTTGCGGATGTGCGGCAGGCGTGACCTTAACGTCCATTTGCGAGCCTTCAGCAAAGGCCTGCCAAGCTTCAGATTGTTGAGCGGTTTTTGAGGTTAAAGTTAACCGAGACACTGAGCTAATGCTGGCCAAAGCTTCACCACGAAAACCAAAGCTTAAAATAGCTTCTAGGTCATCTAGTGTATGTACTTTTGAGGTAGCATGACGCGATAGAGCCAAGGCTAACTCATCTTTAGGGATGCCCGCACCGTTGTCGCGAATACGAATAAGCTTGCTTCCCCCTTTGTCGATATCTATATCAACTCTAGTGGCACCAGCATCAAGACTATTTTCAACCAGTTCTTTGACCACCGAAGCCGGACGTTCAACTACTTCACCGGCTGCGATTTGGTTTGCAAGTTGAGGAGGTAGCAGTTGAATGACCATATTATGTCCTAGGGATCACAAGTGTTTGTCCAATACGAACAACGTCTGATTTAAGATTATTCACACTTTTTAGACTACTGATCGACACACTGTAACGCTGGGCGATAATGGATAGAGACTCACCACGTTTAACACTGTGTTTCATATTTAATGTTTTAGCCAATAAAGTATCGGCTGGCGGATTACTCTGAAAATAACGTAACACGCCTTTGTAAATAGCATTTGCAAGCTTTTGTTGATGATTTCCATTAGACAATAACCGCTCTTCACCTGGGTTAGAGATAAAGCCGGTTTCAACTAAAAGAGATGGAATATCAGGAGACTTAAGCACTGCAAAGCTTGCTGATTCAGGCTTTCTTTTGTGTAAGTGGGTAATAGAACCTAAATCGCTAAGAATATCACCCGCGATAGAATGACTTATCGCCATCGAACTGTTCATCGACATATCAAGTAAAGTCATGGCTAAATATTGTTCACTATCGGTGTTTTGAATGATTTCACCAGCACCGCCTAACAACTCTGAGTGTTTCTCTTTTTGCTCTAACCATCGACCAATTTCACTATTGGCTCGGCGCATTGACAAGATCCAAACGGAAGCACCGTTAGGTTGTGGTGAAGTAAAGGCATCGGCGTGGATAGATATCAGTAAATCCGCTTTATTATTGCGCGCTATTTCAGAGCGTTTATTCAAATTAACAAAATAATCGCCACTGCGTGTCATTACAGCGCGCATACCTGACGTTGAATCCACTTTACGCGCTAGGCGCTTAGCAATTTCAAGTACCACACGCTTTTCATGCATACCAGAAGGCCCAATTGAGCCAGGGTCTTCCCCTCCGTGACCAGCATCAATGGCAACAATAATGTCTCGAGCTGACTGATTAGAAGATCGACTAACCGTTTGCACTGCTGACGACCCACCATCGGAGTCCTCTAAGTCTACCACTAGACGGTTTCCGTAAGGTGCTGTTGGCGGCAAAGTAAATAAACTTGATTTTACCGGTTTCGATAAGTCCATAACAAGACGCAATATGCCTTTTTTAGGCGGAGAACTAAAACGGATTTTTTTAATAATTTTACTGTTGTTGGCTATTTTATCTAAATTAATTTTAGCGCCAGTATCTTGAATATCGACCACCAAACGATGAGGGCCGGTTAAGGTAAAACTGTCATATTTGGGCGCTTGAGTTAAATCAAACACCACTCGCGTCGATTCTGGAGCAGCCCAAATACGCACGCTATCAAGTTGATTGGCCGCCCAAACCACGTTAGGCACCAAAAACAACAGCATGTAAAGTACAATGGTAAAAAACGTATTTTTTAAAGTCATTATTATTTGATTTTATTTGATTTTATTTAAAATTGCCTGTCCTGCTGGGGATAAGGCTTGTAATTCAATTTGTCTTTGAGATTCTTTATAACGCAAATGCACTTGGATGTCAGCCCCAGGGAGTAATCCATGACCATTATCAGGCCATTCAACTAGACAGACGCTTCGATCGGTAAAATAATCACGGATACCCATATATTCAAGTTCCTCTGGGTCGGCTAATCGATATAGGTCAAAATGAAACACATCCATATCGTTAAATTCATAGGGTTCTACCAGAGTATAAGTCGGACTTTTTACCGCGCCTTGATGACCCAAACTTTGGATAATGCCTCGACTAAACGTCGTTTTACCAGCGCCTAAGTCCCCAGTGAGATAAATCGTTAAAGGAGGTACAATCCACTGAGCAATTTGTTGCCCAAGCATAACTGTAGCTTGTTCATTTTCAAGGATTTTAACCAGAGATGCCATGTTTTAGGTCTATATCTATTAAAAAGAGTTATAAGAATGCTAAATATACCAGAAGTTACCGGGGAACTCCCATTGTTATGCGGTTATTTTTTGTTAATAAAAAAAGCCAGCTACTGGGAATAGCTGGCAAATTAACACTTCAGGAAGTTATATCAAAGTTTCAATGCGTCGTTTAAATGTCATCCATACGAATTGTGCTGTGAACTAAACGTTTTTGTTGAGTTTGTGCCACTCGCACTAAGTCCATTAATGTATTTCTAATTTCATCGGTTGGGCTACTAATAGCTGTTTTTTCAAGTAACGCGATTAAGCGATTTTCCAAATCCAGATGTAACTCAAGCACTTGACTCTCATCCATATTGGCGGGGAATGATGTTTCAATGCAACGTTTACTAAAGTCCTCAAAGGTAATGTCTTTATACCAAGTATTTAATATTCTTGAGGGTGCATCGTCAATATAACGCTCTAAAGTCTCGTATATGTGCCTCTGGTGTTGCTGGAAATACGTCAGCATCATTTTAACGCGAGTAGAATCCGCATTACGATCTAAACGCTTATACAGTTTCTCCATGTCGAGATGGCAATTAGCAACATAATCAAGTAGCTCACTTAGCTGTTGGATCCGCATAACACTCACCTCGTTTAACGCCCTAGCATCTTAGGAAATTTATCTTAAGTTGATTATCAAAGATAATCACTGTAAATGATTTGAACAATGTCATGTTTTACTTCACAAGTAGACCATTACTTTAGAGATCCATAAAGAAGTGAGTGCTAGATCACTTGTTTGGTTGATTAGAAATCAATTTGCCTTAACAACGCTTGAAAATGAACCGAGTTAAGCAGGTATTGTTAAAAATGAATTGACTGTCAATGCATAACGAGTGAAGTGGTGAAGACGATAAGGTTGTTTTATGAAGGAGTGATAAACGACCTTCCCGTCATAAACAATGGTTCGAACTGATGACGCTGTTATGACTTCTCGCTTGGCAAACCAAGAGGTATTGCATTTTCTAAACGCACAACTGAGCTAATTTAGATAAAATTTAGGGAATGTTTACAAGGATTTTTAACAGAGGAAGTGATTTGGAGCGACGTTTCTTTATAAATAAAAAGTGGTTCGAACTGATGACCGCTTTATGACGTCTAGCTTGGCAAACAAAAAGGTATCGCATTTTCTAAAAGCGCAACTGAGATAATGTTGCATTTCAAACTAGGGATTTCAAACTAGGGAAGTGATTTGGAGCGACGTTTCTTTATAAATAAAGAGTGGTTCGAACTGATGACGCTGTTATGACCTATACCTTGGCAAAAAAAAAGGTATCGCATTTTCTAAAAGCGCAACTGAGATAATGTTGCATTTCAAACTAGAGAAGTGATTTGGAGCGACATATCAGGTTCGAACTGATGACCTATACCTTGGCATTACAAAATCATGTTGAAATTTGGAGCGACATATCAGGTTCGAACTGATGACCTATACCTTGGCAAGGTATCGCTCTACCAACTGAGCTAAT